>JBAZKX010000225.1:0-4777 GCA_041650575.1 Desulfobaccales bacterium | reverse complement strand
CATTTTCGTATAGTTATTCATGATCATCCCTCATTTGGCGTTTGGCCTAGAAAAGAGCAATGAACATGCCAACCCCTGCCCCTGCCATATATACTTGATTTTAATAATAATTTAATATAAGGCCTATTATTGCCGACCATGGCAACCTGTTGGATAAAACCACAGACAAATCCCCTTCAATAAGGCATCATATTGATCTTATTGATATATTTAACCTGTAGTAAATTCCTACGCCTCAGGCCTGGGGCAAACACCCTGAAGCAGCCCACGGAGGCTTATCTGCTTGCCCTTGAAGAATCTATTACATGGTGAGGACCCGGAAGACGGGAATGTATAGGCTGCGCTCGCAGTTTGTCAAACGGCCCCTGACGATGACCTGACGGCTATACCGTCAGGAAAAAAAGCAGACCTGGTGCGGGTTATAGGGGTGCCTGGCGGTCAAGAAACTGGTGGCTTTCGCCGCTGAGTCCCCATCCCGCTAATCGTTATTCAAAGGAAACGCCAAGGGGACCTCGATGGTCAACTGCTGGCGATTGAGTTCGGACGGGAGGGGAGGAAATTTCGCCACCCGGCGGATGGTTTGCCGGGAAGCCTCATTCAGGAGATCATGTCCCGATGGACGGCTGACTCGGTATGATTCGACCTGGCCGCTGGCGGTAATAGTGAACAGTAGGACCACGACCCCCCGGATGTGACGCTGGCGGGCCAAGCGGCCCGGTTAAGGTCGGTAATGCGCATCTGACCATCCACGGTGATAATGCCATCGGGAACGTTCTGGATAATGAAGTGCGGCCAGTCCGAGGTTTTATCCATGGTGATCCTTGAAACCCGCCCCCCCGGGGTGCGGGTTTTACGGATAGAACTTCAAGGAGATATTCTGCCACCCATGGAAAAGCTTAAGAACAAAAGGAGAGTTCCCAGGAGCGTCAGGACCGCTGTCATTGCGACATAGAAAGAAGACTTTTGCATGGTTTCTGTCCTCCTTAAAATTTCCTTTTGGGGAAATACCAATCATCCGGTTATCTTTCTCCCCAGTGACCCAAAGCGTTGGGGCCCCGGACCGGGGTCAGTTGGCCGGTGCGATATTGCTGCACCGCCTCTATAATCTGACCCTTCACCCCCAAGAGTACGGGAATCCCCGCGCTCATCAGGGTCCGATAGGCTTTGGGGCCGCAATACCCCGTCAGTAACGCCGCCGGTTTATAGCCGGCCACCAGCGTCGCCGCCTGTATGTTGGCCTCTTGGGCGGCCTTAAGGTTTGACCGGTTCGCCACCACTTCGTAGTCCGTGGTTTCCGGATTAATTAACAGAAAGTAAGACGCCCGCCCGAAGTGCGGGTCCACGTTGGCCTCCAAACTCTGATCACTGGCGCTTATGGCAATTTTCTCCATGGTTTTCCCCGGGGAGAATCGAACCTTGGGAGGGAAGCCGGGAGAGGAGAGGGAGGAGGTTGTGCCATTTCGGCATCCTGTTCTCCCGGGCTCCCGCCAAGGCGATGCGAAGGTATTGGGTTATGTTCTCAACCTCTGATGTCCTCTATTTCCAGTGCCATGGATAAAGCACTCCTTTGTGTTTGCCATATCCCAACCTTGGTTTAATCAATTAGCGTGCCAGAAGAGCCCTACCGCTTATCGGTTGGCTCTGGCGAGGACGAGACCCTGACCAAGGGGGCGTGATGGGTATAAAATGTACCCGAATCTACCACCTCGAAGTCACTATTTGTGTCCTATCAGGAAGAGAGATTAGATGGGGGCTGATTAGCGGGACAACTTCTTCGGATGGCCGGCATCCGGCGGGACCCAGCCATAACCTTGAATCTTACGGCGCAGGGTGTTTTTATTGATGCCCAACTCACGGGCCGTGGCCATCCGGCGCCAGCCGTGGCGTTCCAGGGCCTCCCAGAGAAGACGCTTCTCCTGCTCTTTCAAACTCAGGCCCTCGGGGAAGAGGGCAGGTTGACTTTCCCGTCTGAGTTGATCCGGCAAGTGTTCGGCCTGGATCAAACCCTTAGGGCAGATGATAAAGGCATGTTCGATGGCGTTTTCCAGTTCCCGGATATTGCCGGGCCAGTCGTGCCGCATGAAGATAGCCAGGGTGTCGTAATTCAGTCCCAGGATTTTTTTGTTCTGCAGCTTGTTGAAGCGCTCAATGAAGTGCTCGGCCAAGAGAGGGATGTCTTCCTTCCGTTCGGCCAGGCGCGGCAGGGTGAGCTTCACCACATTGATGCGGTAATAGAGGTCCGCGCGGAAGGCGCCCTCTACTACCAGTTGCGCCAGATCTTTGTGGCTGGCCGCGACAATGCGCACGTCGGCCTTGAAACTCTTGGAAGACCCCAAGGGCGTGTAGGTGCGCTCTTCCAGGACCCTGAGCAGCCGCACCTGGAGGGCCGGGGAGATGTCGCCGAACTCGTCCAGGAAGAGGGTGCCCCCTTCGGCCATGGCAAAACGGCCCCGGCGGTCTCGCCTGGCGTCGGTAAAGGCCCCGGCCATATGGCCGAAAAGCTCTGACTCCAGCAAGGTGTCGGGCAGCGCCCCGCAATTGACGGCCACAAAAGGGCCTTGGGCCCGGCGGCTTAGGTTGTGCAAGGCCCGGGCTACCAGTTCCTTGCCGGTGCCGGACTCCCCCTGGATCAACACGGTACTGTCGGTGCGGGCGATGTCCGGCAGCAGGTTGAATATTTTTTGCATCAGGGGAGACTTGGAAATAATGTCGCCCAGGCGGTACTGCCGGTGGATCTCCCGGCGCAGGTCCTCCACCAGGCTCAGGTCTCGAAAGGTTTCCACCCCCCCGACTACATCCCCGTGCTCATCTTTGAGAAGAGCTGTGCTGACTGTGATGGGAATTTCCTTGCCGTCGGATCTTAGGATGGCAATGGGCTGGCAGACTACCGGTTTGCCGGTTTCCAGGGTTTGCTTCAAGACGCAGGCGGTTTCACAGACAGTGGCCCGGAAGACCTCACAGCACGGGCGGCCCAAGGCCTCGGCGGCCGGGATACCGGTGATTTCTTCTGCGGCCCGGTTGAAGAAGGTAATATGCCATTCGTGGTTAACGGTGAAGACCCCGTCAGCGATGCTGTCCAGGATGATGGCGGTCTGGGGCGGCAGGCTGGATTGCCCCGGGGCGAGCCGGGGCGTATGGCGCTGACGGTCGCCTCGGACTGTTAACTTGGATTTAGCTTTTGGATCCCCTGGCGTAGTCTTTCCCAAAGCCCGGCAAGCGCCTGTATTATCTATTTTTTATTATCATACTCCAAGATGCTCCGGTCTTCAACCGGGCCTGGCTAAAAGCGCACATCCGCGCGTAGAAGGATAAGTACCCATAAATCGATCGCCCTTGATGTTGCAGAACTTGCGGATAGCCCACGCTGGGCGCCAGGAAGACCCGCATTGTTCACCATAACGTGCCAGGGCAGGCGAAAATGTTCCGTCAGAGTGGCAAGGTATACTGGATCGTGCTACCGGGAAACGCTAGGTTCGGTAATGATGAGCACTGCAGGCCTCCCCTGACAGACGCCCGGATGGGACAAGAGGCGCCAGGGCATCGATAATAGAGCGTCGGCGTCCGCCCGCTGGATCAACGGAGGTGCCCGGATTTCTTTCGGTCGCAGCCAGCCATTTGGATGTCTCACCGGCAGCAGTATTGACGATAACATTAAATACCCCGGCTCATTGCCGTACCATGGCTTTGCCGCACTGGGGACATTTCAACTGAAAGCAGGGAATGCCGCGCTCGTGGGGCGTTTTGGCCCCACAAGATGGACAGGTACAGAAATCCGCCATCTCAGTCCCTATGCCTGCTCCCGCTGCTCCCGGCCCGCTCGCTCCCCGGCATCGGACGCCCGGGCTACCGCCCTGCCCTTGGCCTGCTCCTTTACCACGTTTTCTTCCTGGCATGGCACTTTTACCTCCTTGATATCCAGTGATGGAAAGACGCTTCCCCTTACCGAAGCCCTGGCGGGTAGCACCTGGGTCCCTGGCACCCCGGCAACCAAAATTCCGGCTGGTCCAGTCGGTTTTGGCGATAAGCCTCCATTACTTCATTAACCTCGCCCGCTATTCCGGAGATGACGCTGAAACCCATCTGCATGGCAAGATTTTGCAAGTCTGTGCTCAGCGCTCCGCAAATTAAGGTGTCCACTCCCTGATCCCGCAAAAACGTCAGGCGTCCCCGCGGTGCCAGTTCCGGTACCCGCAGTTCCCGGGACAGCCCTCCTTCAAGATTTGCAGGAAAAAGCAGTATTTGGGAACACCAGTTCAGGACCGGGGCCACCCGCCCGCGCATGACCGGTATGGCGATCATCTCGGCTCGTTTACCAGGTTATTGGAGGTCACGGTTGAACTCCAAATCGATTACCTTCTGTGATTCTTTTAAAGCACAATTTGTGCCAACCCCATAATAGCGCCGTTTCCCCATCTGCCGGTAACCTCCTGGGTGCAAAATTAACCCGGTGATTCGGGCATATATGTGGACTGCTGCTCACTGCAATATTTGCGCAGCCTTCCTCACGACGCAGGGTGCTGATCTACGCATCATGGCTATCCTCCAGACCCAGTTGGCTTCTTCTGTCGAATCTCACCTTTAGAATATTAAAAAGCCGATCATATTAAGTAGGAGGGGCTGTAGTGACGTCTCCGGTTTTTTATCGGGGCATGGTAAAAGGGTACGGAAGCACAAGATCGCAGGTGGTCGGGCAGGCCAGCCCGGGGAAGAAACCGGGCCTGACCGAGTGCAGGGGCGGCAAGGGTGAGGGGAGAGGGCGGAGTGGCTAAAGAGGGAC
>JBAZKX010000224.1:0-4781 GCA_041650575.1 Desulfobaccales bacterium | reverse complement strand
GACTTTAAAGAGATCGCCGGCAACTACCTCACCGCCCTGATGGAATGGGAATTGACCATCCATTTGGGCCGCAACCGGTATGAGCGTCGTCTGGGAACAAGCAATCATCGCAACGGCTCCTATCCGAGACACTTCACCATCAAAGGCATCGGCGAAGTGGAGGTCAAGGTTCCCAGAGACAGGCAGGGCACCTTCCAAACTGCAGTGTTGCCAAAAGGCCGGCAATATGAAGAGGCCATTGCCCACGATTTGAGCATGATGTTCCTAGCCGGGCTCAGCACCCGCACTCTCTCCATGCTTTCCCGGCGCCTCATTGGCCGCAGCCTCTCCCATACGGAGATCAGCCAGGCCAATGTCGAACTGACGGAAGCGGTGGAAAGATGGCGAACCCGTGACCTCTCCCAGGAGCAGATCCAGTATTTGTTTGTAGATGGGGTCAACTTCGATATGCGGCTGCATGGCAGCGTGGGCAAGGTGCCGGTCTTGGTGGTCATCGGGGTCACCGTCCAGGGGCATAAGCTGGTACTGGGACTCCAGGCTGGCGACAAGGAATCGGCCACCTCCTGGCGGGAGCTGTTCCGGGATTTAAAAGACCGGGGACTGGACGGCAGCCGCATTACTTTAGGGGTGATGGACGGCCTCTCAGGTTTGGAAGGCGTATTCAAAGAGGAATTTCCCCGAGCCCGGGTGCAACGCTGCCAGGTGCACGTGAGCCGCAACGTCCTGGCCAAGGTGCCCCACAAGTTGAAGGCTGTAGTGGCGGAGGATTTAGCACCATCTTTTATGCCTCCTGCAAGGACAAGGCCCTGGAAGCCGCCCGAGACTTCAAGGCGCGCTGGGCCAAGGAGTTACCCTCGGCTGCCGCTTGTTTGGCACGATCCCTGGAATCTTGTCTCACTTTTCACCACTTTCCGGTGGAACAATGGATTTCTCTGCGCACCACCAACATCATCGAGCGGCTCAACAAGGAGTTCAAACGTCGCACCAGACCCATGGAGATCGTGGCCGGGGAATCTTCTTGTTATAAACTCCTGGCCTTTATCTCTTTGAAGATGGAATTGCAGTGGAGAGGCACCCCTATCGGGAGAGGACGCCTGGCATTGCCATTCCTTAAAAATTTCACACAAGAAAGTTGACACTACCACGGCGAATTAGCATAAGTTGCTTTAAATGCGCCCGACCCGGCGCGTGGCGCTTTCAGAAAGAAAAAAGGGGGCGCAGTTTCTCCGCCCCCTTCCGTTAATCATGGTCCAAACGCTTATGATTATTGCCGGTGGCGTAGCGGCGCCTTGAGCGCCGCGATAAAATCGCCTATTTCCCGGATGAGTTCGGGGCCTTTGAGTTTCGCCACCCGCTGCACGATGGCGCTGCCCACCACCACCCCGTCCACGTAGGGGGCCAGCCAGGCCACCTGCTCCGGCGTTGAGATGCCGAAGCCCACGGCCAGGGGGCCTTTCACCAGGGCCCGGACTTCCTTGAGAGAGGCCGCCAGGTCCGCGGGCAACTCGGTACGGGCCCCGGTGATGCCCGTCACCGACACGTAATAGAGAAACCCCTTGGTGAGCCGCGCCAGGTGCTTGATGCGCTCGGCGCCGCTGGTGGGCGCGGCCAAAAAGATATTGGCGATCCCGGCCTTGGCAGCCGCCACCCGCCAGGGGCCGGCCTCCTCCATGGGCAGGTCCGGGATGATGAAGCCGTCCACCCCGTGAGCCGCGGCGGCCGCAGCGGTGCGTTCCAGCCCGTATTGCAGGATGGGGTTGTAGTAGCCCATGAGGATCAGGGGGATTTGGGTGTCCCGGCGCAGGGAGCCGGCCAACTCGATCACGTCCCTAAGGTGGACGCCGGCCTGCATGGCCCGGAGGCTGGCGGCCTGAATGGTGGGGCCGTCGGCCAGGGGATCGGAAAAGGGGATGCCCAGTTCCAGAATATCCGCGCCCCGGGCGGCCATCTCGAGGGCCAGGGCCCGGGTGGTGGCCAGATCCGGGTCCCCCGCGGTGATGAAGGGGATGAGGGCCTTTTCGCCCTTGGCCTTGAGCTGTTTGAATACCTGGTCAATGCGCGTCAACGGACACCTCCAAAGCTTCGGCCACCGCGTCCACGTCCTTGTCGCCCCGGCCGGAGAGATTGACGATAATAATGTCGTCCGCAGTATATTCGGGGGCCAGGCGCGTCAGGTAAGCCACCGCGTGGGAGCTCTCCAGGGCCGGGAGAATGCCTTCGGTCCGGGACAGCAGTTGGAACCCCTCCAGGGCCTCGGTATCCGTCACCGCGGCGTATTCGGCCCGGCCGCCATCTTTGAAAAAGGCATGCTCCGGCCCCACCCCGGGGTAATCCAGCCCCGGCGCGATTGAATGGGCCTCCTGGATGTTGCCCCAGGGGTCTTGCAAGAGGTAGCTGAAGGCGCCGTGGAGCACGCCAACGCTGCCGGCCACCAGGGTGGCGGAATGGTGCTGGGTCTTGAGCCCATGGCCCGCGGCCTCGACGCCCACGAAGCGCACCGGGTCATCCAGGAAGGGATGGAACAGCCCCATGGCGTTGCTGCCGCCGCCCACGCAGGCCACCAGGCACTGGGGCAGCTTGCCGGCCTGGCGCCGCAACTGGGCCCGGGCCTCTTTGCCGATCACCGACTGGAAATCCCGGACGATCATGGGGTAGGGATGCGGCCCGCCCACGGAGCCCAGGACGTAGTGGCTGTGGCGCACGTTGGTGACCCAATCCCGGATGGCCTCATTCATGGCATCCTTCAGGGTGCGGCTGCCCGACTCCACCGGCACCACCGTGGCCCCCAGCATTTTCATGCGGATGACGTTGAGGCGCTGCCGGCGGATGTCTTCGGTGCCCATGTAAATATCGCACGAAAGCCCCAACAGGGCCGCCACCGTGGCGGTGGCCACCCCGTGCTGGCCCGCGCCGGTCTCGGCCAGCACCCGGGTCTTGCCCATGCGCCGGGCCAGCAGGCCCTGGCCCAAGGTGTTGTTGATCTTGTGGGCCCCGGTGTGGGCCAAATCTTCCCGCTTGATATAGATCTGGGGTCCCCCCAACTCCGCGGTCAAATGGCGCGCAAAATACAGGGGCGTGGGACGGCCCACATAATCTTTGAGAAACCAGGCCAACTCCTGGCGAAATTCTGCGGTGCGGCTGATCTTGCGATACGCCTCTTCCAACTCCAATAAAGCGGGCATCAGGGTCTCCGGCACAAACCGACCCCCATACCGCCCGTACCTGCCATGCCTGTCCGGTAACAAAATAACCTCCTTTTATCAGCTGTCAGCTATCGGCTTTCAGCCGTCAGCTTTAAAAACCTTAATCGAGAGCTTGCCGCTTATTGCCCCAACTGTGGCCTTAAAAAGTTTTTATTGATGGCACAGGCTTTCCAGCCGGTGCGGACGAAAACGGCGGGCGAGGACGCCCGCCCTACCAACTTTTCATATGTTACGGGTGAGCCAAAGGCTCATGAGCGATTGCTTGAAAAAACGCGCTCAGCTTGGCCGGATCCTTCCGGCCCGGCGCGGCTTCGGTGCCGCTGGCGGTGTCCACCGCATCAGGTTCGGCGACTTCGATGGCCCGGGCGACGTTCTCCGGGGACAGGCCCCCGGCCAGGATGATGCGGCCGTACTTTTTGGCCTCCCGGGCCAGTTGCCAGTCAAAACTTTCCCCGGTGCCTCCGACCTGCCCCTTCTTATACGTATCCAGGAGCAGGGCCTGGACCGCGCCCTGAAAGGGTTCCAACTCCTGAAGGGAGTTTTCATCCTGGATGCGAAAGCCCTTGATCACCTTGAGATTCAGGAGGCGGCAATAGTCCGGGGACTCCCGGCCGTGCAGTTGCACCCAGTCCAGGCGCACCTTCGCCGCCAGGTCCTGCACAAACGCGGCCTCTTCATTGACGAAAACCCCGACCGCGGCCACAAAGGGGGGCAGGTGGGCGATGATCCGGCGGGCAGCCTCCGGGGCCACGTGCCGCGGGCTTTTGGGATAAAAGATAAACCCCAGAGCGTCCGCACCCAACTCCGCGGCCAGCAGCGCGTCGTCTAAATTGGTAATGCCGCAAATTTTTATTCTAACCATAGGCGAATCCGTAGGGGCGACCCGGTGGATCGTCCTACCCTTCGATAAATTTTCTCAGCGCCGCGCCCGGGTCCGCCCGGGTCACCAGGCGCTCGCCGATGAGAAAGGCCCGGATGCCCGCGGCCCGAGTCACCATAGGGCGGGCTGTGCCCGCCGTCTTTTTGGATTATTCTCGGCCAATTCCTTCGGCAATCTCCACACCTTCTCCCCACTCGGAAGGATACTTCCCCTCTGCTTGCAAGCGATGCAGACTGCTCCAAGGCCAATCCCCAGCCCTTTCCACTAAACCATGCTTTACCGGATTGTAATGAATATAGTTCAGGTGATTTTCGTAGTCCTTGTCATCCGTAATAAGATGGGCCCAGAAACGGTTTTGCCAAATGGGAAGTCTTCCCCTGACAGCGAATGTCTGAGTAAATTTTCGCTTAATAATAGCCCAGCGTCGTGAATAATTTAAATCGCACTCAGGTAAATCCCAGATGCAATGGAGGTGGTCTGGGAGCAAAACCCATGCTTCTATTGCAAAGGAGTAAATTCCCCGACAATGATTCATCGCATTTCTTAGAGATTCCCGGGCAGCTTCTGTTGTCAGTATAGGAATTCGCCGATGGGTTACAACAGTGAAAAACCAAATAGCGCCTGTATAGAATCTTCTGTAATTTGGCATTTCTAACCTAGGGCGGGCTGTACTCCCCGTCTTTTTGGTTGAGACAATT
>JBAZKX010000223.1:0-4787 GCA_041650575.1 Desulfobaccales bacterium | reverse complement strand
AGGAGTGCGGCTCCTCCCGGAGGCTAAGGCCGAGCAGGATTTTGCCGCAATTCCCCAGCCCCCGGAGGAGCCGCCGGCCGCTGAGGCGGAACTGCTGTTAGTGGACTGGACCTTCGGCACCGAGGAACTGGCCGCGTACTCACCCCTTATCCGGGCAGTGGAAGCCGAGCCGGTGCTGTGTATGCATCCCGAGGATGCCGCCAGGTCGGGTCTGGCGGCAGGCGATCGGGCTGCCATCCACCTGCCCAGGGGGTCCCTGGGGGTCACCGTGAAGCTGGCCCCGGCCATGGCCCCGGGAGTCGTGGCGCTGCCGCGGCACCGCCGCCTGGACTGGCGCAAACTCGCCGGGGCGCGGGTGTATCTGGACCCCACCCACCTCGTCAAGGTCCAAGGATAATCCCATGAGCCTCTGGGTGGTCGGAATCATCTTCTTGATCGTGAAATTGCTGGTGGTGCTGGTGGCCCTGCTGCTGCTGGCCGCGTACCTGATCTACGTGGAGCGCCGGCTCCTGGGGTTTTTCCAGGTACGCCTGGGCCCCAACCGGGCCGGCCCCTGGGGGCTGTTGCAGCCCATTGCCGACGCGCTCAAGCTGTTGTGCAAGGAGGATTTTGTCCCCGCCGGCGCGGACCGCTATATCTTTCTCTATGCCCCGGCGGTGGTGGCCGGCACCGCGCTGCTCATTTTTGCGGTGGTGCCCTTTGCCCAGGGCTGGACCTACCGCGGCCAACCCATCCCCGGGGTGGTGAGCGATCTCAACGTGGGGCTGCTTTACGTCTACGCCCTGTCGTCCATCGCGGTGTATGGCATTGCCTTGGGGGGCTGGGCCTCCAACTCGAAGTACAGCCTGTTGGGGGCGATCCGGGGCGCGGCCCAGATGATCAGCTACGAGCTGGCCCTGGGGCTGTCTTTGGCCCCGGTCGTCATGATGTCCGGCTCCTTCAGCCTGGTGGACATCGTCAACGCTCAGGCCCGGGGACCTTTCATCCTGTGGCAGCCGCTGTCCTTTATCATTTTTTTCGTGAGCTCGGTGGCGGAGATGAAGCGTATTCCCTTTGACCTCCCGGAGGCGGAAAACGAGCTGGTGGCCGGTTACCATATGGAATACAGCGGCATGCGCTTCGGCCTCTATTTCCTGGGGGAGTACGTCACCATGGTGACCCTGGGGGCGCTGGTGGCAGTGTTCTTCCTGGGGGGCTGGCGGGGGCCCTGGCTGCCGCCCCTGGTCTGGTTCTTCCTCAAGGTGGGCGCGGCGGCCTTCGTGATCATCTGGATCAGGGCGACCCTGCCCCGCTTCCGGTACGACCAGCTCATGCAACTGGGCTGGAAAGTGTTAATCCCGGTGGCGCTGCTCAATATCGTGATCACCGGCGGCGTCCTGCTGGCGATGGGATATAAAGTTTAGACCATTATGGGTGCGAAGGCCGCACCCAACGAGGATATACATGAGCCCTACTGAACCCCATAAACCACCCGGCGCCGGGAAGAGCAGTTTTGATCTCCTTGACCCGGCCGCGCTGTGGGTCGCGCTTGATCTCCCCCAGGGGATAACCCTCCTGGACCTGGGCTGCGGTCCCGGCCACTACGCCCTGGCCGCGGCGGACCTGGTCGGCCCCAACGGCCTGGTCTATGCAGTGGACCTCTGGGAAGAGGGCATCGCCACCCTCAAAGAGCGGGCCGCCCAGGAAGGCCGGGGCAACCTCAAGGCCCTGGTGGCCGCGGCGGGCCGGCTGCCCCTGGAAGATGCCAGCGTGGACGTGGGTTTCCTGGCCACGGTGCTCCACGACCTGGTGGAGGATGAGACCGCGACCGGGGCCTTGGAGGAGTTGGCCCGGGTGCTCAAACCCGGGGCGCGGCTCGCCATCGTGGAATTCGAGAAGATCGACGGCCCGCCGGGGCCGCCCCGGCGCATCCGGCTGGACCCCGGCGAAGTGGCCGCCCTGGTGGCCCCGTATGGGTTCCGCCGGGAGAAGACCGTTAAGGTGGGGCCGTATAATTATTTGATTACCTTCGCGAAATTATAGGAACAGGGCGACCCGCCGGGTCGCCCCTACGAGAATCGGGGAAAAGCAGACCATGGAGAAACAGCACAACTGGTTGGCCTTAAGCTGGCGGGCCGTGGCCGGTCTGTGGAATGGACATATGATGGTGCTCCGGCATCTTTTCCGCCCCGCGGTCACCGAAGAATACCCGGAATATCACCGGCCTCTGCCGGCCCGCACCCGGGCCCGGATCATTCTCACCCGGGACCCGGAGGGCGAGGAGCGCTGCGTCGCCTGCTTTCTCTGCGCCGCGGCCTGTCCGGTGTCCTGCATCTCCATGGCCGGCGAGGAACGGGCCGACGGCCGCCGCTGGGCCCGGTGGTTCCGCATCAACTTCGCCCGCTGCATTTATTGCGGCCTGTGCGAGGAGGCCTGCCCCACCCTGGCCATCCAGTTGACGCCGTTTTTTGAATTTTGCGAGGCGGATCTTTTGACCATGGTGGCGGAGAAGGCGGACCTGCTGGTGGATCACGGCGGTAAGAATAATGAATACAATTTTTACCGCCGGGCCGGGGTGGACATGGTGGGAGCCAAAGGCGCCCATATCGGCGAAGCCAAGCCGGTGAATCTCAAGAGCAATATGCCTTAATGGGGCGCCCGCCCCTGAAGCGCAGGACCTGGCCATGAGCCTTTATGCCGTGATTTTTTATGTGCTCGCCGTTACGGTCGTGACCACCACGGCCCTGGCCGTCACGCGGCGCAACCTCATGCATGCCATCGTTTTTCTGGTGTTCAGCTTCTTCGGCACGGCCCTGCTCCTCTACCTGTTGGGCGCGCCTTTCCTGGCCATGCTGGAAGTGGTGATCTATGCCGGGGCCATCATGGTGCTGTTCCTCTTCATCGTCATGATGCTGGAAATCAGGCCGGACACCGGAAGCCTGGGGGACTACGCCCGGCAATGGCTGCCGGCCCTGCTCCTGGCCGGAACTGCCTGGCTCATCATGTTCCTGTTGATCCTGCTGGAATCCGGCCGCAGGTTTTTGCTGCCCCTGAGCACGGCCTCACCCCTGGTCTTTGGCCGGTTTCTTTTCCAGAAATACTGGCTGGGGGTCGAGATTGCTTCGTTCCTCTTATTTGTGGCCCTGGTGGGGGGGCTTTACCTGGGCCGGGGCGATGACACCCCGGGAGATTGAACCATGGCCGAAATCGTACCCTACAGCCACGTGCTGATCCTGGCGGCGATCCTCTTTGCGATGGGGGCCGGCTGCGCCATTACCCGCCGCAATCTCATCATGATCCTCATCGGGGTGGAAGTCATGCTGAGCGCCTCGGGCCTGGCCTTTGTCGGCGCGTCCTTACGCTGGGGCCAATTGGACGGGCAGGCCTTCGTCATCTTCATCATGGCCGTGGCGGCCTCGGAGGTGGCGGTGGGTCTGGCCTTGATCGTTTATTCCCAACGGCGCACCGGCTCGGTGAACGCCGACGATTATGACCTGATGAAGGGCTGACGTGGAAACCGTTCTCCTGCTCCTGCTGCTGTTTCCTTTAAGCGGCGCCCTCCTCAATGCCGGGCTGGGGCGGCTTTTGCCCCGGCGGGCCTGCGAGGTGATCGCCTGCCTGGGGGTCCTGGGGGCTCTAGTCATGGCTGCGATCGCGATGGGCGTGGCCGGGAAACAGGTTTATGACCTCACCTTCCTCCCCTGGATCAGGGTAGGGGAGTTCTCCGCGGCCATGAATGTGCATTACGATCCCCTGGCCGCGGCCATGGCCCTGATGGTCACCTTCATCTCCAGCCTCATCCACGTTTATTCCGTGGCCTTTATGCGGGATGACGCGGATTACGTCCGGTATTTCAGTTATCTGAACCTCTTTGTCTTTGCCATGCTGGTGATCACCCTGGCCGACAACCTGATTTTTGTCTATCTGGGTTGGGAAGGAGTGGGATTCTGTTCTTACGCCCTCATCGGCTTTTGGTACACCCAGGCGGCCAATGCCGACGCCGGCCGCAAGGCCTTTGTCGTGACCCGCATCGGCGATATTGCCTTCGGGGTGGCCCTGGCCCTGTTTTTCTCCCTGTTTCAGAGCTTTTCCATCACCTACATCAACGGTCACGTAACTTCCTTGAGCACCACCCTGGCCACGGTTATAGCCCTGCTGCTCCTGTGGGCCGCGGCGGGTAAATCGGCTCAACTCCCTTTGACCGTCTGGCTCCCCGACGCCATGGCCGGCCCCACCCCGGTGTCGGCCCTGATTCACGCCGCCACCATGGTCACCGCCGGCGTCTATCTCCTCATGCGGCTCTTCCCCCTGGTGCAGATGGCGCCGCTGGCGCTCTTCATCATCGCTGCGGTCGGGTCGATCACCGCCCTCTATGCGGCTCTGGCCGCCCTGGCCCAATCCGATGTCAAGCGCATGTTGGCCTATTCCACCATCAGCCAGGTGGGCTACATGATCCTGGCCGTGGGTGCCGCGGACATCGTCGGCGGCATGTTTCACCTCCTGTCCCATGCCTTCTTCAAGTCAACGTTGTTTATGGCCGCGGGCTGCGTCATCCAGGCCGTGGATGAAGAACACAACATCTTCAAGATGGGGAACCTGCACCGCTTCCTGCCCCTGGTGTCCTATATTTTTCTGGCCGGAGCCCTGTGCCTGAGCGCCTTTCCCCTCCTGGGAGGCTATTTCAGCAAGGACCGCATTCTGTTGGCCACCTTCATCTATCCGGATTCTTCCTATAAGATCTGGTGGTTCCTCGGGTTGGTGGCCGCGTTCCTGACGCCGCTATACGCCTTCCGGGCCTATTTCATCAT
>JBAZKX010000222.1:0-4793 GCA_041650575.1 Desulfobaccales bacterium | reverse complement strand
CCCAAGTATCACGCGGCTCAAGAATAAGCGAAAATCTTCCCGGGTCCAATCTTCACCGAACTGCTAAAATCATTGCAGGTGATTATAGAGAGATGTGTCCGGCTTCAAATTCGCCTCGACTGCGGCCTTCGAAGTAATTGTCTGGAATTATAGCAATAACAGGCAACTTTTTTGAATTTTATCGACTATACCACACCATGATTCAGCTTGAGAAGAAAAAGCTGGCCGGTAAGTTGCGAGTGATGAGATGACCGTTCAGGTGTTTATGATTACCCATCCTGGCCCAGGCGCGGCTAAGATTTGCCGCGACCCGGACGGCCCGGTGGCAGTCTCTGCCGGAAAGATGATACGGCGCGTCTGGTGACAAAACTTAATCTCAATGATATGTTAAAAAAATGCTAAAGAGCACGTTTATCCACCTGCCCGGGGTGGGGACCCGGAGCGAGACCCAGTTTTGGCGGCAGGGGCTGGCCACCTGGGAGAATTTTCTGGCCGCCAAACGGATCCGGGGCCTGTCCCGGGAGCGCTTCGATTGGCTGAAAGCCGAACTCCAGGTGTCTTTAGGCCGTCTCGAAGACGCCGCCTATTTCGCCGCCCGCCTCCAGGCGGGGGAGCACTGGCGCCTCTTCCGCCACTTCCGCCCCCGGACCGCCTACCTCGACATCGAGACCACCGGCACCGTCTGGCCGGGCTTGCTGGTCACGGTGGTGGGCCTGTACGATGGCCGGAGCATGCACCAGTTCGTCCAGGGTTACAACTTACAACAATTTCCCCGGATGCTGGCCGAGTTCGACCTGTTGGTCACCTTCAACGGCACCCAGTTCGACTTGCCGGTCCTCAAGGCCTACTTCCCCGATTTGTGCCTGCCTCCGGCCCACGTGGACCTGCGTTTCCTTATGGCCCGCCTGGGATACAAGGGGGGGCTGAAAAAGATCGAGCCCCGCTTCGGCATCCACCGCCCCAAGGCCGTCAACGGCATGGACGGGTACATGGCGGTCCTCCTGTGGGAGCGCTACCAGCGGGGGGATAAGGGCGCCCTGGAGTTGCTCCTGGCCTACAACCGCGAGGACGTGGTCAACCTGGAAGTGCTCATGGACGCGGCCTTCCGGATGTCCCGGGAGCAGCTCTTTCCCGCAAATCCCCAGCAGACCCGCCTGCACCAGGCCGCCCAGCCTTGAGCGCCGGTCCGCGCCTGCGCCTCCTAAAAAAGGCAGGGTCATCTGACCCTGCCTTTTTTAGGGCTCGGGAAGATTCTTAGCTCTGCCGCCTCCCGCGGCACACCCCCCACAGGCCCAAGAGGCCCGAGCCGAACAGAATCAGCGTGGGAGGCACGGGTGCGGGTTCATAGGTGAGATTGTCAATTCCGACATCGGCGCCGCGCAAAATAACCTTGGTAATCCCATCGCTGGCGATCCCGATAAAGTTACTGCTCCATGCCGCCACCGGTACCGTAGCCACCGAGGTGGAGGCGATCAGATCGGCGTTGTGGTAAGCTTCCAGTCTGACGGTTCCCGGAGCGCCGGTCACATAGGCCCCGACCCGGTACATCGGCTGGTCAAAGGTAAATTCCACATACGCGGTTTCATTATAGAAGCCGAGGTAAGACTTACCGAAGGGCGCCTGATTGGCGGTGCCGTTAGCTCCCCACGTATTAACTCCGCCGCTATAATTAAAGTCTTCGATATAAGGACCGCCGTTAGCCACCGGAAGGGCCGGGCAGGGATTGGTAAGCGTGACCCCGGAATTGAAGGTATATGACGTTTGGGTCCCGATGGCAAAGAAATTGCCGAATTCCAGGGCGCCGGTATTGGCCGTAGCGGGGCTGATGCCTTCGAAACCTTCGATAGCCGCTTGGGCGCTGAAATCTTCCGGACCGATCAAATCGGCCAGGGCCAGGCCCGGGAGGAGAATGACCGCGACTGCGGCCAGGAGCGGTACGATTTTAAGTATCCGGTTTTGCATCTTCAATCCTTTCTTTCTCTGTATGAGCCTATGGGACGAGTACATAAAAAACCGAATTACCTATCCGGGGTAATTCGGTTCTCAATCCTTGAGAACTGCCTGGCGGCCAGGGCACAACCTGCGTTGGCCTCATGAAGTAAATTTTTTCCCCTGTGGTCTCCTCCTTTGATCAGTTCACGTTAAACCCTCTCTTAATATCGTTAAGGGTATTTTTTACTTTTTAAGCGTGAAGTACATCGGGGAAAACCCTGAAATTCAGGGGGAAAATTCCCGTTTTCGGCCGGGAAACTTTGTCCTGATTTCCGAGAGCCTCACTTCCCCGAATTTCCGAGGTCCTTTGAAAAAGTGGTTAGGACAAGGGGTTTCCCGGCCCCGGCCATATTGGCGGAATTTTCCCGGAAGCGCGGTTTTCAAGGTCCTCAAGCTGACCGGACTCTTTATCCTCTTCCTTCGGCGGTAAAGAGGGTTGTGGGAAACCTTGTTAGTATCGTAAGATGAATATGATAAAATAACTACTTGAGGTGCTTATGCTGTTCTCGCGCACGCTGATACCAACCCTGAAAGAAACGCCCTCCGAAGCGGAGGCGGTTTCCCATAAATTGCTGCTCCGGGCCGGAATGATCCGCAAACTGGCCTCCGGCATCTATAATTACCTCCCCCTGGGCCTCAAGGTGCTCCGTAAGGTCGAGCGCATCGTCCGGGAGGAGATGGATCGGTCCGGGGCCCTCGAGGTCCTGCTGCCCGCGGTGCAGCCCTCGGAGCTGTGGGAGGAATCCGGCCGCTGGGACGTGTACGGCAAGGAGTTGCTGCGTTTCATGGATCGCCACGAGCGCCAGTATTGCTTCGGCCCCACCCACGAAGAAATCATCACCGACCTGGTGCGCAAAGAGGTGCATTCCTACCGGCAGATGCCGCTGAACCTCTACCAGATCCAGGTGAAGTTCCGGGATGAAATCCGGCCCCGCTTCGGGCTGATCCGCGGGCGGGAATTCATCATGAAGGACGCCTACAGTTTCGACGTGGACGAAGCCGGGGCCGAGGCCTGCTACCAGCGGATGTACGACGCCTACAACCGCATCTTCGCCCGCTGCGGCTTAAACTTTAAAGTGGTGGAGGCCGACTCCGGCCCCATCGGCGGCAGCTTCTCCCACGAATTCATGGTCCTGGCCGACACCGGCGAAGACCTGCTGGCCTCCTGCACCGCCTGCGACTACGCCGCCAACCTGGAGAAGGCCGAAGTGGTCCTCCAGGCCGGCAAACCCGGGGCTGCCGTGGGGAAGGCTCCCGAGCCGCTGCTCACCCCCAACGTGCGCACCGTGGAGGAAGTCGCGGCCTTCCTTAAGGTGACCCCCGCCGACATCGTCAAGACCCTGATTTATGAAACGGACACCGGCCCGGTGGCCATCCTGATCCGGGGCGACCACGAAGTCAATGAAATCAAGGTGAAAAACCTCCTGGGGGTTACCGACCTGATCCTGGCCGGGCTCATCAGGGTCCAGGAACTCACCGGCGCTGAGGTGGGTTTTGCCGGGCCTGTCGGATTGAAGCTCCCCATCTATGCCGACCAGGCGGTGGCCGGCCTGGCCGCCATGATCACCGGGGCCAACCGGGATAACTACCACCTGAAAAACGTCCATCCGGGGCGGGACTTTAAGATCACCGAGGCCGCGGACCTGAGGTCCATCACCGCCCAGGACCCCTGTCCACGCTGCGGCGGGGCGCTGACGCTTTTGCGGGGCATCGAAGTGGGGCACATCTTCAAGCTGGGCCTCAAGTATTCCAAGGCCCTGAGGGCCACCTACCTCGACCAGGACGGCAAAGAACAGTTGATCTATATGGGCTGCTACGGCATCGGCGTCAGCCGCATCGTGGCCGCGGCCATTGAACAGGGCCACGACGACCACGGCATCGTCTTTCCCATGGCCCTGGCCCCTTTCCAGGTGTGTCTCATCCCCATTGCCGTCAATGACCCGGTGGTCTGGGAGTGCGTCGAGCGGCTCCACGCCGAGCTCGAAGCCCAAGGGGTCGAAGTGCTGCTGGACGACCGGGACGAACGCCCGGGGGTCAAGTTCAAAGATTGCGATCTGTTGGGGCTGCCCCTGCGGGTGGTGGTGGGGGCCAAGACCCTGGCCCAGGACGCCGCGGAGGTGCGCCACCGGTCCTCCCCGAACAACCTCATGGTGCCCTTGAAAGACCTGATCCCTTACCTCAAGGGTCAAATCGCTCAGGAACTGCATGGCTAACCGGATTATCCGCCTCCAGGATATTGTGGAGGAAGTGCAAAAGTTTCACCCTGATTCGGATACCGGCCTCATCGAGAAGGCCTATATCTTCTCGGCCAAGGCCCACGAGGGCCAACTGCGTCTGAGCGGCGAACCCTACATGTCCCATCCCCTGGAAGTGGCCTATCACCTGGCCAAGATGGGTCTGGGGCCCATCACCGTCTCCTGCGGCCTGCTCCACGACACGGTGGAGGACTCCGCCGCCACCCTGGACGAACTGGACGAATACTTCGGCGAAGAAGTGACGGATATCGTCAACGGCGTCACCAAGATCGGCCAGCTCGTCTTCGGGGACCGGCAGACCCAGCAGGCGGAATATATCCGCAAGATGATCCTCTCCATGTCCCACGACATCCGGGTCCTGCTGGTGAAGCTGGCCGACCGGGCGCACAACATGCGGACCCTGGGCTACATGGAGCCCGCCAAGCAGAAGCGCATCGCCCGGGAAACCCTCGAAATCTACGCCCCCCTGGCCGGCCGCCTGGGCATGTTCCGCCTCAAGGCCGAACTCGAAGACCTGTCCTTCTATTACCTGGAGCCCGAAGCCTA
>JBAZKX010000221.1:0-4801 GCA_041650575.1 Desulfobaccales bacterium | reverse complement strand
GGCATCGTTTTGGGCAGCGCCTGGGATTGGCCCCAGGTGGAGACCGCCGCGGCGCTCTTGCAGGATTGGGGCATCGCCTTTGAGGTAGTGGTGGCCTCGGCCCACCGGGCGCCGCGGCGCGTCCAGGCCTACGGCCGGGACGCCGCGCCCCGGGGCCTGAAGGTCATCATCGCGGTGGCCGGGATGGCGGCCCATCTGGCCGGGGTCCTGGCCGCGGAGACCACCTTGCCGGTGATCGGCGTGCCCATGCCCGGTTCCCATCTCAAGGGCCTCGACAGCCTGCTGGCCACGGTGCAGATGCCTGCGGGTGTCCCCGTGGCCACCATGGCCATCGGCAGCTCCGGGGCCAAAAACGCCGCCATCTTTGCCGCCCAGATCCTGGCCTTGAGTGATGTCCGGCTCAAAGAGCGCCTCCAGCGTCATAAGAAAGAGTTGGAGGAGAACGTGATCCAGCAGGGAGAGCAAATCCCGGCCGAGTATCGCCCCGGGGAATGATCCCCAATCCTTCTGGAGGAGTAGTGCGGCCATGATGATCACCACCATGGTGGACCTGGGCATTGACTTGAGCGCCCTGGAGCACAACTATCGCCGGTTGCGCGGTCTCTGCGACCCTCAGGTCAAGATGCTGGGGGTAGTCAAAGCCGACGCCTACGGGCACGGGCTGATCCCGGTGGCCCGCAGGCTGGCCGCGGCCGGGGTGGACTATCTGGGGGTAGGTTCTCTCGAAGAAGGGCTGATGCTGCGGCGGGCCGACATCAAGCTGCCGGTGCTGCTGCTCCTGGGCATCCTGCCGGAGGAAGCCGAACGGGCCGTGGCCGCCGACCTGGAGGTGGCCCTCTTCCGCCTGGATGTGGCCCAGGCCCTGGCCCAGGCTGCCGGCAACCAGGACAAGAAGGCCAAAGTGCATCTCAAGGTGGATACCGGCATGGGCCGCCTGGGCGTGCTGCCCCAGGAGGCGTTGGCCTTCTTGGCCGGTCTTAAAAAACTGCGCCACCTCAAGGCCATGGGCCTGATCTCCCATCTGGCGGTGGCGGATCAGGAAGACAAGACCTATACTTTAAAGCAGATTCAGGAATTTACCGCGCTGTTGGCCGCGGCCCGGGACGCGGGCTGGAAGCTGCCGCTCAGCCATATTTCCAACAGCATCGCCCTCACGGAACTCCAAGAGGCCCACCTGGGTCTGGTGCGGCCGGGCCTCATGCTCTACGGCTCGCCGCCGGCCCCGGACCGGCCGCCGCCGGTGGAGCTCAAGCCGGTGATGTCCCTGGCGGCCCGGGTCCTCCAGGTCAAGCGCCTGCCCCCGGGGAGCAGCATCAGCTACGGCTGCACCTACACCACCCCGGACTGGAGCGATATCGCGGTGCTGCCGGTGGGCTACTGCAACGGCTACAGCCGGCTCAACTCCAATCGGGGCGAGGTCCTCATCCATGGCCGTCGGGCCCCCATCCGGGGCCGGGTGTGCATGAACCTCACCATGGTGGACGTCACGGGCCTTCCCGAGGTCAAGGCGGGCGACCGGGCCGTGTTCCTGGGCGAAGATCAGGGCGAACGCCTGCGCGCCGAAGACCTGGCCGGCTGGGCCCAGACCATCAGTTATGAAATTTACTGCGCCCTGGGGACCGCCAACCTGAGGCGCTATATCGGAGTCTGATATGGACCGAAAACCCAACGCCCAGGAAGCCAGCATTTGCGTGGTGTGCGCCTGGCGGGAGAATTGCGTCAAAAGATTTTCCTTTACCGGCCAGCACTGCCTGGAGTTCACCCGGGATATGACTTTGAAGGCCAAGCCGGTGGGGGAGGCGCCGAAGAAGGAAGGGGGAAAAGGGTAAAAGGGCGAAAAGGGAGAGGACAAAAAAACCTATTCCCGGACCGTGTTCCGAGAAATTGCTTTCTGCTCTGAAAATGTAGGGTGGGCACTGCCCACCATCTCCATGTAGCCGCAGGCGAAAACACGCGCCGGCACAGACTGGAAAGCCGGTCCCACCGATGCTTTTCATGGTTTTTTCTCGTCCCCAAGCTGCGCTTGGGGACGCATAAATTTAGCCCAAGCTCTGCTTGGGCAATTACCCTGGCAAAGCAAGGTTTTGAAGTTTTTGTGCGTTTTACGCACCAGCCCATTAGCGGTGGCGCAAGCTAAAGCCTGCGACTGCAAAATGATAATCTTTTCCCGTTTCCAGGTGAGAGCTTGGGAACGAGTTGAAAACTGAGAAAGCAGGATATAAATGCGCCTGAAGAAAATCATCCGTGAACTCATCACCGCCAGCGTCGAAACCGCCCGCACCGCGGGCCAACTCACCTTTGACACCCTGCCCGCCTTCGACGTGGAAGCCCCCCGGCAGGCCGGCCACGGCGACTTGGCCACCAATTTGGCCTTAATCCTGGCCAAGCAGGCCAAGCTGCCGCCCCGCAAGGTGGCCGAAGCCATTATTAAAAACCTCGCGGCGCCCTCCGGCATGCTCGCCAAAGTCGAGATCGCCGGGCCCGGCTTCATCAATTTTTTCATCGCCGACGCCTTCTGGTACCAGGTGATCACCGAAATTCACCGCCTGGGCCCCGCTTACGGCGACAGCGACCTGGGGGCCGGCCAAAAAATCCAGGTGGAGTTTGTCAGCGCCAACCCCACCGGCCCCCTGCACATCGGCCATGGCCGGGGCGCGGCCCTGGGGGATGCCCTGGCCAATCTGCTTGCCGCTACGGGACACGAAGTGGTGCGGGAATACTACATCAATGACGTGGGCAACCAGATCTTCACCCTGGGCAAATCGCTCTATTTCCGCCTGAAGGAGTTGCAGGGAGAGAAGATTGCCTTCCCCGAGGACGGCTATCAGGGCGACTACATGAAGGAACTGGCCCGGGACTACCTGGCCGCCGGCGGCGCCCCGCCGCCCGCCGAGCCCCATGAAGATGCCCTGAAAACTCTGGGGCGCTACGCCGGCGACGTCATTCTGGCCGGCATCAGGCAGGACCTGGATGATTTCGGGGTCGGCTTCGATACCTGGTTCAGCGAAACCGAGCTCTACCGCCAGGGTCTGGTGGACCAGAGCTTCGCGCGGCTCAAAGAGCAGGATTACCTCTATGAGGCCGACGGCGCCCTCTGGTTCAGGGCCACCGCCTTCGGAGACGAAAAAGACCGGGTGGTGCGCCGCAGCAACGAGGCCTTCACCTACTTTGCCTCGGATATCGCCTACCACCTTTACAAATTCCAGCAGGGTTATGACCAGGTGGTGGATATCTGGGGGGCCGATCACCACGGCTACGTGCCCCGGCTCCAGGCCGCGGTCCAGGCTCTGGGGTTTGACGGCCGCCTCAAGGTGATCCTGGTGCAGTTGGTCTCGCTGTTGCGCGCCGGGGAACCGGTGGCTATGACCACCCGGGGGGGCACCTTCGTGACCCTGCGGGAGGTCATCGACGAAGTGGGCAAGGATGCCGCCCGTTTTATCTTTCTTACCCGGCGGCCCGACGCTCAACTGGAGTTCGACCTGGAAGTGGCCAAACAGCAGAGCAGCGACAACCCGGTGTATTATGTCCAGTATGCCCACGCCCGGCTGGCCTCGGTCTTTCGCCAGGCCGAGGCGCAGGCTCTCAACTTGACGGAGTCCGACTCCGCCCTCTTTCCCCTGCTGACGGCCCCCGAAGAATTGACCATCCTCAAGATGTTGGCCAACTATCCCGAATTAGTGGAAGGCGCGGCCCGTAATTTGGAGCCGCATCGCATCACTTATTTCTTGACGGAACTGGCCGCCCAATTGCATAGTTATTATTACAAACATCGCTTTATCTCTGAAGACGCCGACCTGAGCCGGGCTCGACTCTGGCTGGTGCGGGGTGTGAGGACCGTGTTGGCGCATGGCTTGCGGATCTTAGGGGTGGAGGCCCCGGAAACCATGTAAATCGGTGGGAGAATCTGTGCGGGGACAATTGCGCTTACCAGGTTTCCAGGAAAAGCAGCCCAAGGGGGGTGAAGTGGAGACAGGCCGGGGGAAGAAGGGCAAAAAGGCCGGTTGGCATCTGACGCTGGGGGTCAAGGAGACCATCTTCGCCGGCATCGGCATGGTAGGTCTCATGATGATGAGTTTCGCCCTGGGAGCCCTGGCCGGCCGCGGTGATATCTACCGGGCGGCCTACACCTGGGGGTTGCTATCTCCGGATGCGCCCCAGGTGGCTCAATGGACGCCCCCGCCCGCAGCCCCCGCGGTGGCTCCGCCGGCCGCGCCGGGGACCGCTGCCGCACCCACCGCCGCGCCTGCTACCGCAGTCGCGGGAACCCCCGCCCCCGGAATGGCCCCGGCAGCCGTTCCCGCAGTCGCGCCGGTGCCCGTTGCCGCCAAACCCGAACCGGCCCCGCCGGTGACCGGCTCCATTGCGCCCCTGCCGCCTCCCGGGCCCGCGGCGACGGCCAGCAAGAAAAAAGACAAAGACAAGACGAAACCTGGTTCTGCCGCCCGCGACCACAAATCCCGGGAAGAAGAGATGCGACGGGTGCGACAGGAGATGGTCCAGAAGCTCAAGTTCCAGAATAGCTTTGACACGGGCCCCAAACCGAAGGTCGCCAAAGCCAAAGACCACAATAAACTTCAGGCCAAGGTCCAACCCGCCCCGGTGCGGGTCGCCCAGTATCGGACCAGCAAGGAGGCCGAGGCCAAGGTGGCCGAGTTGCAGAAAAAAGGCGTCAAGGCGACCGTAAAAACGGGCAAGGATGCCAACGGGACCTGCTATAGCGTTTATAAAACCGCGCCCGCGCCTCAGCCCGGCGCCGAAAAGCTGGCCCAAAAGCCCGACAAGAGTGGTACCGCCACCCATA
>JBAZKX010000220.1:0-4817 GCA_041650575.1 Desulfobaccales bacterium | reverse complement strand
GCCACCGGGGCCGGCGCGGGCGCCGGGGCCGCGGGCGCCGCCGGAGCGGTCTGGGCCGTGGGTTGGGGCGCTACGGGGCGTTTAAACTTCTCCCCGTAAAAGATGAACGCGACAAACACCAGGAAACTTAAAGCCAGGGCGATCAAAGCCCGTTTTTCCATAAAAAAAACTCCTAAGGCACCGGGTCCCACCCGCCCGGATGAAAGGGGTGGCAACGGCCGAGGCGCCGGAGGGTCAACCCGAGGCCGCGCCACAAGCCGTGGCGGCTCAGGGCCTCGGCGGCGTATTGGGAACACGTGGGGGCAAACCGGCAGCTACTGGGAAACAGGGGCGAGATCAGCACCTGATATGCCCGGATTAACCAGAGGGCCACTTTAATCATGGGTTGTCTTCCTGGCCCGGGGGAACAAGAGCCGGCCCAACTCCTCGTACACCTGCCGGTACCCCAGTTCGGCCGCGCCCTTCTTGGCCATGACGACCAGATCGGCGGCGGGCAAGCCGGCGCGGTGGCGGCGGAAGAACTCCCGGAGCAAGCGTTTCACCCGATTCCGCTGCACGGCCTTGCCCAAGCGCCGGGACACCACCAGCCCCAGGCGGGGCTGATCGGCGCCCATAGGGGCCAGGGTCACGCCGAAATGGCGCGTGTGCAGCCGCTTACCCTGGGCCTGGGCCCGGAGATAATCTGGGCGATGGCGGAGCCGCGCCGCCTTGGTGAAACGGGCGGTCCCTTTAGGGTTGGAGTCGGGACAGGGGCGGAGCACCGGCGGTTGCTATCAGGGATGGGGCTCGGGAACTCCCCGGTTCAGACCGAAAGGCGTTTCCGGCCTCTGGCCCGGCGGCGCTTGATCACATGGCGGCCGGCCCGGGTGCTCATCCGTTCCAAGAACCCGTGGGTGCGGTTCCGGCGTAAATTACTGGGTTGATAAGTGCGTTTCATTGCGTCATCCTCAATTTCCGGAGATTATTCCAAACTTTGTATAAACCATTTATGGGTGGATTTGTCAAGAGTATTCCGGTCCTGCACGGGAGATTGGCCCGATGGACGGCCGGTAAAATCCACGCCGCGACCCTGCATGGTCCGGCCTGTCGCCAAACCTGCCGGCGCTTGAGAAAAAGTCGGGTCGTGCCCCTGGGGAAGGGGCGTCCGGGACTCATTTAAGCAACTCGGGGCCGCGCCGTGGGGCCAGGCGGATTTTTAAGTTGAATTTTTTCACTAAGTAGGCACAATAGGGAATGGAGGGGATTTTCTCGCGGCGCGGGCGCTCGAGGACCGGGCGCTTTTTTTACCCTCTGGTAGAAATTTAGTCCAGCGGAACCCCGGCGGCGTTTTAGGGAATGCTAAGGAGTAGCGCACATGTTTCTTGATCCCATCTTAGGCTGGTTCTCCAATGATCTGGCCATCGACCTGGGCACCGCCAACACCCTGGTCTACGTAAAAGGCAAGGGCATCGTCTTGAGCGAACCTTCCGTGGTGGCGGTCCGCAAGAATGACCGGGACCGCAGCCGGGTGCTGGCCGTGGGCCGGGACGCCAAAATGATGCTGGGCCGCACCCCGGGAAACATCGTGGCCATCCGCCCCATGAAGGACGGGGTCATCGCCGACTTTGAAATCACCGAAGCCATGCTGCGCCACTTCATCCGCAAGGTCCACAACCGGCGCTCCCTGATCCGGCCCCGCATCATCATCTGCGTGCCGTCGGGCATCACCCCGGTGGAAAAACGAGCGGTGCGGGAGTCGGCGGAATCGGCCGGGGCCCGGGAAGTCTATCTCATCGAAGAACCCATGGCTGCAGCCATCGGCGCCGGGCTGCCCATCACCGAGCCCATCTGCAACATGGTGGTGGACATCGGCGGCGGCACCTCGGAGGTGGCGGTCATCTCCCTGGCGGGCATCGTCTATGCCCGCTCCGTCCGGGTCGGCGGCGATAAGATGGACGAGGCCATCCTGCAGTACGTCAAGCGGACCTACAACCTGCTCATCGGGGAACGGACCGCCGAAATCATCAAGACCACCATCGGCAACGCCTATGCCTCCGGAGAGGTCGAGGCCATGGACGTGAAAGGCCGGGACCTGGTCACCGGTATCCCCAAAATCATCAATATCAACTCCGACGAGGTCCGCCAGGCCATTCAGGAACAGATCGACGCCATCGTGGCCGCGGTCAAGACCGCCCTGGAGCAAACGCCCCCCGAGTTGGCCGCGGACATCGTGGACCGGGGCATCTATCTCACCGGTGGCGGCGCCTTGCTGAAGAACCTGGATATCCTGTTGCACCAGGAGACCGGATTGCCCATCAAGATCGCCGACGACCCCCTGTCCACGGTAGTCATGGGGTCCGGCCGGGCCTTGGATAATCTTAATATCCTGAAGGAAGTGATGGTGGATTGAGGCCGTTGGATGGACGCCCCCGAGGCCGCTTTCGCACCCCGCTCCTCATCGTTCTGGTCCTGCTGCTGGTCTTTTCCGTACTCTCCCTGAGCCTCAAGCGCTCCCCGGCCCTGAAAAAGGTGCAGGGGGTGATGGTCTCCGTAACGGCGCCCGGCTTGGAGGGGTTGGAGTACGTGGGCCGCACCGCCAAGCAATTCTGGCAGGGCTATTTCTATCTGGTAGGGGTGCGCCGGGAAAATGCCGAACTGAAGCGGCAATTGGAGGAGTTTAAGCAGCGGGAGGTACGCTTCCAGGAGGCTCAGCAGGGACTGACGCGCCTGGAGGGCTTGTTGGACCTGAAGCGGCAGGTGGCTCTGCCCGTCATCGGCGCCCGGGTCATTGCCTACGATCCGTCCCTGTGGTCCCGGTCCGCCATCGTGGACCAGGGCAAGGCTCAGGGGGTCAAAATCGGTATGCCGGTCCTGGCCCCCCAGGGCATTGTCGGCCGGGTGGTGGAAGTCTATCCCCAATATTCCAAGGTGATGCTCATCGTGGACCGCAAAAGCAGCGCCGACGCCATGGTCCAGCGCAGCCGGGTCCGGGGCATGTTGAAAGGAAAAGGCGGCAACCGCTGTTCCCTGGATTACGTGCCCAAGAGCGCCGAGGTGCAGGTGGGCGATCTGGTGCTGGCCTCCGGGTTGGTCGGCCTCTATCCCAAGGGGCTGGTCTTTGGCAAGGTCTCCACGGCCAACAAGAAAAGTCCGGGCGTTTTCCAGGAGGTCGAAGTGACTCCCAGCGTCGATCTCTCCACCCTGGAAGAGGTCCTGGTGGTGAAGGTGGCCAATCTGGCCCTGTCCGAGCCATGATTACTCCTCTGGTGGCATTCAGCCTGGTGGGCCTGATCCTCTTTTACCTGCAGAACCTGGTGTTCTTTCCCCACGTGCACCTGCGTCTGCTGGCCCTGCTCATCTTCTACGTGGGTTTGCGGCCGTCCCTGGGGCTGGCCCTGGCCTTGAGCCTGGTGTTAGGCTGCCTCCAGGATAGCTATGCCACTACCCCCCTGGGACTCCATTTGGGCGCCTCCCTGGTGTTAGTGGCCGTGGCCCGGTTTGCCCGGCGCCGGCTGCTGCAGCAATTGGGCTTCCAGGCGGTGGCCGGCCTGGTCGCCCTGGTCCTGCAGGAAGTTTGCCTGCAGGCCAGCACCTTCATGCTGGGCTACGCCCCCTTTTTTTCCCAAGGCCTGATCGCGGGCCACGGCATGGAAATCCTGGGGACCGCGGCCCTGGGTCCCTTGATGCACATGCTGGTCCAGGGCCTGGAGAATTTTCTGCACCGCCTGGGCTGGCGGCCCCGGAGCGAACCTCTGCCCTACAAGCCTTTTGGCGAATAAGGCAGGCCCCAGGACGAGCGTGACCAACCGAGACCTTTCTCTGCTCCAGTTCTTCTCAAAGGTGACACAATGCGTGTCATTTCCAACTTCGGCAACCAGGACCGGCGGGTGCAGGCTTGATGACCCGAAGGCGTGAGACAGGCCATGTTGCGGCTGGATGAAGGCAGATTTTCCGGCTTCAAAACCATGGAGACCGGCTTCGGCGGGGCGATGCCCCCGGAGGAACAGGAGCGCGTCCGCCGGACCTACGCCCGCACCGCTCTGATCATCCTGTGCCTCTTCGGCATCCTCTTTCTGCGTCTCTGGTTCCTGCAACTGTTGCAGGGAGACGAGATGCAGCAGCGTTCGGAGCACAACCGGATTCGCCTTCAGGACCTTCCCCCCTGGCGGGGCATGATTCTGGATCACAACAGCCAGGTGCTGGTGGCCAACCGCCCCAGCTATGAGTTGGTGGCGGTCCTGGAGGACGTGTCCGATATCCCCGTGTTGGCCCGCCACCTGGGCCATCTGCTGCGCCTGGATCCCCAGCAAATCACGGCCCAACTGCAAAGCGGCAAGAAAGCCGGCCTCCACCAGGTGCGCCTCCGCGCCGATCTGTCTTGGGAAGAGATGGCCAGGGTGGAGACTTTTCAGCCGGAACTCCCCGGGGTTCTCGTGCAGATCCAGCCCAAGCGGGAGTACCGTCACAAGGGCCTGGCCGCCCACGCCCTGGGCTACCTAGGGGAAATCAGCGACGCCCAAATGAAGAATACCAAGTACGCCGATTATAAGATGGGGGATTACATCGGCAAATGTGGGGTGGAGCTGTCCTGGGAAAAATATCTCCGGGGCCAGCGGGGCTACCGCCGCATCGAAGTGGACGCCTACGGCCGGGAACTGGGCCAGATGGACAGCGTCTTTCCCACGCCCGGGGCCAACGTCCAGCTCACCCTGGATAACCGGATGCAGCAGACGGCCGAGGCCTGCCTGGAGGGCAGGGTGGGGGCCATCGTGGCCCTGGACCCCCGCAATGGCAACATCCTGGCCCTGGCGTCCTCTCCCTCTTTCTCCCAGGAGGCC
>JBAZKX010000219.1:0-4852 GCA_041650575.1 Desulfobaccales bacterium | reverse complement strand
CTATTTTCCCATTCGCTCACAATTCTTTCGACGATGCAAATATAAATTATGGAGATATTAAGTTATTAAATAGAAGCCCACATAATAAAACGATATTGCTGGTTGATGATGATGAAGGGGTAAAACAAGTTCTGGCTACGGTTCTGCGGCAGCATGAATATTCTGTGGTTGAATGTTCAAATGGAGCAACAGCCTTGGCCAATTTTGAACAGGCTAAATCTAATTTTATTTTATGTATTATTGATATTGGATTGCCGGATATTGAAGGCCCAAATCTCGCAGAGAAATTATTATTATTAGATCCCAATATTAATGTTTTATATATCAGTGGCTATCCCGAGATAAAATTGAAAAAGCAATTCCCTTTGATAGATCAACATCACATTATGACTAAACCTTTCCACTTAGCGGATCTCGTCAATAAAATAAGAGCAATTACCCTCAATTAGTCGATTGCTTCGATAAATTACCCTCATAATCCGCTCAAGGCCTTGCCCGGCCTCATAAAATTATGGACCGATATCCCTGGGAAGTGATGGTGGCAAACAGATAGGGCGGCCCCACCTCCTCTTTGACGGCCGCCATCTTTTCCAGGAAGTCTTTGCACAGATTCAGGACCTCCTCCTGGTCCGCCCCCTGGTTGAGGGCCTTGACCAGGCGCATCTCCATCCCCAGGTTCCGGGGCATGACCACTGCGTTGCCGATCTGAATCCTTTTTAAAGGCAGTTCATTGTCCTCACTGCCCAACAGGGCCATCCGGAAGTGGGGCGGCGGGGCCGCGGGCGCATAGCCGGCCAGAATGAAGTAGATGCGGCGAAAGCCTTCCGCTTCCGGGCCGTGGTCTTCCAGGTGGCGCCCGTAGCCTTGGGAGAGGAACGGCAGGGCGAACTCTACCATGTCCTCCAACTCCAGGCGGCCCGGATGCCGGGCGATCTGCTGCCGCAAGGACAGCGACAGGGGCACGCTCACCCCGGCGCCGCCGCTCAAGATGGCGCAGCATCGGTCCAAGGCGAAGAGCTTGTTGACTGCAAAGATCTGCGGCTGGCCGGACGCGTCGAACCGGGTGGCCCGACTATCCGTGGCCAGCACGATGCCGTGCTCGTTAAACCCTGCCAGAGCCTGGGTCATAAATTACCCGCGAAAATATTGAGGTGAGGGCAGAACCGGGGATCGGTAGTCAAAGGCGTCTCGCCCGCGGTCCCCCGCCCTCCCCTCAAGCCACTCCTTCAGAATTTTTCATTGGTTGCAACGGCGCGCCTTCGGGGTTATAAAACAGCCGCATCCGGGCCGGGGGCAAGGTAAATTCCAATGGAGACCCGAATTTCACCGGCACGGTGTCAGGAGTCAGGTCCCTCCAGGCCCGCCGGGATTTTCCCAGCCACTCGGCCGGGTCGAAAATGGTGACTTCCTGGAGGTCCGGGGTGGTATTGATCACTGCCAGGACCCGGCCCTTGCGGCTCTCCCGGGATTTGAGCAGCAGCGCCACCGGCTCTCCCTTGGGGTTGACCCGTATCTGGGGGCCTTCTTCCAGGAGCACCGAGCATTTCTTTTTCATGCGATTGACGCCCTTGATAAACGCGGTCAGGTCGTAGGCAGGTCTCTCCCAATCCTGGGGCCGGGTCTTGACTACGTTAAGGTGCTTTTTAAAGCCGTACTCGTAGCCCATGGGGATCATCACCCCGCTGGAAAAATAGGCCGCGAAGAGGTAGCGCTGCCGGGCCACCTCCGGGGCGCCGCGGCTGGCCGCGGCCAGGCGTTCGGTGTCGTGGCTCTCCGGAAAGCTGATGGAGGGCGCGATATGGCGAAAATCGTTATATTGTTCCAGGCACCAATCTTCCTGAAAATCCCACCACTTTGAGCTGTTATAGAGAAAATCGAACCCGGAGTTGGACAGTTGGCTGCACTCCTCCAGGCGGCAGCCAAGGGTTTCGGCGAAGAACCGCACCCCGGGTTCCAGGTTTCTGGCCTCGCCGATGAGGCGGGCCCAGAAATCGCCGGGGATCTTGTAAGCTGCGTCGGCCCGAAAACCCAGGAAGCCCAGGCCCAGATATTTGGCCACCACGCCGTCGAAATAGTGCAACAGCCCTTCGGGGTCGGGCGGCGGCCAGTACTCCAACTCCGCCAGGTCCCCCCATACCGTCACCTTGGTGGCGTCCGCGGGATCGATGGCGCCGGGGTGCTTGATCCGGCCATCTTCGTCCTTGGCGTACCAGTCGGCATGCTGGGCGACCAGGGGCGAGTCAATGGCCGTGTGGTTGATCACCAGGTCCAGCATCACCTTGAGGCCCCGGCGTTCGGCCTCCTTCAGAAAATGGACCAGGGCCGCTTCCGGGTCCTGACCCGAAGCCGGGGCAAACAGGGGATTGAGGCCGTAGTAATCCTTGACCGCATACAGGCTGCCGGACAGGCCGGGGGTATGGATGGGATTGAGGAAGATCCAGGTGAAACCCATAGCCGCGATGCGGTCCAGATGTTCCTCCCAATGGGGGAAGGTCCCGGCCAACGGCGGGAAGAGATTATAGATCAGAGTTGGTTCGGACATTGCTCACCTCGTGAATGCAGTGGTCAGTGGCCAGTTGCCAGTAGTCATTTGTCGCTCGGTCTTTAAACTGACAACTGGCCACTGACCACTAAGTGCGGTTTCCACTTGCCATTAGAATTATTTCAAAATCTCTTTTTTCTGTCACCCTGAGCGAAGCGAAGGGTCTCAACTATTTAAGGATTCAAGATTCTTCGCTCTGCTCAGAATGACAACTTTATAAGATTTGCGTTTTGAAATGGCTTGCAGTCAATTGTCGGTCGGTTTTTCTAACTGACAACTGGCAACTGACCACTGGCCACTATCTTTCACGCGCCTGATTCAGCCGGGCCGCGATCCGGGCCGGCTCCGGGCTTTGCTCCATCTCCTCCAGGCTCAGGGGCAGTTTGATCCGCCAGTTGGGGCGCTCTCTCGTGGTGCCGGGGAGATTCTGCTGCTCGGCCAGCCCGAAAATTTCTTCCAGACGAACTTCCAGGAGCGCGGCCTCACTCTGGGCCAGGTAGGTCAGGGCCGCGGCCCGCAGGTCTGTGGGGCAGGCATCAGCGACTTCGAGATCGAGAGCTTCGCTATTCCCCAGGAGGCCCCGCTGCTGCAAAGCCTCCACCAGGAGGCGGCGGTCCTGGTCCCGGCCGGCGGCGTCGGCCTCCGCCAAGTGCGTTTCGGGGTAGAGATGCAGCCGCGTTTTCAAGGCCAGGTCGTTGCCCTCCCAGAACCCCGTCAGAGTGGGCAGGTCGTGGGTGGTCACCGTGGCCAGGGCCTGGGAAGGGTACGCCTCCGGCGCCAGGAAACGGTGCTCGCCGTCCCGCTCAAAATAAAACACCCGGTAAGAAAGGACCCCGGTTCGTCCCAGGTCCCGGCGGATGTGCGGCGGCACGGTGCCCAAGTCCTCGCCGATGATCAAGGCTTGCCGGCGCACGCTCTCCAGGGCCAGGATAGCCAGGAGTTCTCGGTGCGGGTAGTTGACGTAAGCCCCCTGAGCCGCGTCCACCCCCCGGGGAATCCACAACAGGCGGAACAGTCCCATAACGTGGTCCAGCCGCAGCAGACCGCCGAGCGGCAGGTTGGCCCGGAGGGTGTCGATGAACAACTGGTAACCTGAAGCCCGCAAGCGCTCCGGAATCAGGGGCGGCAGCCCCCAGTTCTGCCCTTGAGGGTTAAAGGCGTCGGGGGGGGCGCCGATGGCGCAGTCCCGGGCGAACAGGTCCTGATGGGCCCAGGTGTCGAAGCCCCCGGGCGCGGCTCCCAGGGCCAGGTCCTCATAGAGGCTGAAGGGCAGGCCCTGCTTCCCGGCTTCCTCGCAAACCCCGGCCAGTTGGCCCTCGGCCAGCCATTGCCCATACTGGAATAAGGCCGCGTCCCGGTGGTGTTCCCGAGCGAACTCGGCCACCGCGGGACTGCGGGGGTCCTGATAGGGTTCGGGCCAGCCGCGCCAGTCGCTTTCCTGGAAAAAATCTGCCAGGGCGCGGAACTGCCCGAATCCGGCCAGGGATTCCCTCCCGGCCGCCACAAACTCGGCGAACTCCCGGCCCCGGGGAGTGCGGGCCTCCTCCGGGGCGCCGTGCACCCGGCAAAACGACCGGTATAAGAGCTCCAAGACCCGGCGCTTGAGGCGGCAGACCTCCCCGTAGTTGACCAGCGCCGCGTCGGCCAGGCGAGCTTTGGTGGCCTGAAATTCCGGGCTGCCCAGAAGCTCTTGGGCCTCCCGGCAATCCGCCATCTCCGGCGCGGCTTCCAGGCTCAGATACAGGGAATTGCGGAAAACCCGGCTTAAGGGAGAATAAGGACTGGGGTCGTCGCCGGGCTGGCCCCCTGCCGCATGGAGCGGATTGACCCCCACAAACGCGGCCCCCAGGGACCCGGCCCAGCGGATGATCTCCTTGAGGTCGGCAAAATCCCCCATGCCCCAGTTGTTCCGGCTCTTCACGGCATAGAGAGGCAGGTTGAGGCCCCAGCACCGATGGCCCTGCCCCAGCCAATCCGGGGCATAGGCCTGGGGCGGCGCCGCGATCAACCGGCTCCGGCCGGTCTCCTCTCGGCCGCCGCTCCGTACCTTGAGAGTCAGGTCGTAATACCCCAACCCCAGGTTGGCGGGCAGGGGTACTGCCACCGCGACTCGGAAACCTTCGGGAACCGCATGACTCTCGGCGTCTTCTGCAGGTTTCAGCCGGCTCTCCCAATGAAAGCGCGCCACGCGGTCGCTGACCAACTCCCCCTGAACCTCTACCGCGGCCGGAGGCATCGGGACAGGAGACCAAACCCGCACCGTCGCTGTGGCCGTCCCCGACCCCGGGGCGATGAGCTGGACCGGCTCCA
>JBAZKX010000218.1:0-4861 GCA_041650575.1 Desulfobaccales bacterium | reverse complement strand
AGCACCTCCTGGAAGCGATGGTCCGCATCGATGGCCAACAGGGGGCACCTCATCTGTGTCGCAAAGCTGCTCTTGCCCGAGCCCGGATAACCGACGAGACCCCACAACCGCGGGGGATAGAGATCCTTGACCATTTTCTTGAAAGCCATTGTCCTTTCCTTCCCTTTCGAGGTAGGCGGCCCCCGGAGCCCACCGGGAGCCGCCTACTGGTGACCGTCAATACTGGCGGTTGTTAACGGGCCGCCGCCTGAGCAGAACACACCCGCCCCGCCCTCCTGGCCGGGGCTTGCGCCGCCGGCGCCGATGTGGTATACTGGGATTGCTCGTGGTTCCCCTTCGAGGGGACCGCAAGGGCCGAGGTGTTCGCTGCACTCTCGGCCCTCTCTTTTTCCAGCTCCGCCACTTTCCGCACCAGGGCCGCAGCCAACCGGTGCTTGCACCAGCGCCCACCGCCGAACCCGTAATCCGGGCAACTGCACTCCCCGTTGACGCGGTACTCGTGGCCACCACTCATCACCCGCCATTTGCCGCCGCCCAGGTCCTGGACGTTGCCGGCCCTTACCAGGACCAGCGCCTCGCGCAGCCGCTCCAGGGTGCCCCGCTGCCCGGCAAAGGCCGCCCGGGCTGCCAGGTAGGCCCTGTCGAGGTCGGAAGGCGTGGGGACCGGGGCCGTAGCAATCGCTTTGCCCGGGTTGGCCTGAGCCTCAAGGTCGGCCCATCGCTCGGCAATCACCCGGTCAACATCGGCCAGGCCGGCCATTGTCAGGGTGTAGGCAATCCCGCCATTCTCGGCCAGGCTATGGTAAAACCGCAGGGCCTTTGCCAGGTCGGCATCGTTCTGCAGGATCCCCTCATCGGCCCACACCTTCGCCGGCGGGTTCAGCCGCTCGCCATACCGGCTGACTACCAACCGAGCCGGAAACTGTACCTTGTCCATCGTCCGCCCCCTTTCGTGTTATCCCCGTCACCGGGGTCCATTTTTCGGTTGCCGTCTGGTGTAAACTCACCTCGCCCGCTTTGTTGACCGTCCGGTTTCTCCGCCGCTATCCTGGCCGCCGGCCTGGGTTTTCTCCCCTTGCCGTGTCCCCCCTGGGGGCGTTTCTTCCCCGATCCTTTTCCCGGGCCTATTCTGTTGTTCAGGTTCTTTCTTACTTTCTGGCCTCATTTTAACCCATGCGTAAAGGATTATCTTGACAGGAATCGCCCGAGAGTCTGACGGAAGTCTGACACACGATGATTAGCATCATAGAAATACAGGGCCGCCGGCGCCGCGTGGGGAGGGCACGGGTACGCAAAACTGCCGCAAAAGAGCCGTGGGAAAACGGGGGAGGGGGACGTCGACACGCGTAGCGCCCGGGAAATAGAAAGCTCCCCAGGTGCTGCCCTACCTGGTGGCCACCCTCTCTCTCACCTCGTAGCCGGCCACGCGCAGGGTCTCCCTGGCCACCTTGCCGGCGGCTGCTACTTGCATCGCTCGCCCCTGCCGCGGCCGGGGCAGGCCTGCCGCTTCGATACGGTTGGCCAGGCGCCGCCAGCCCTCCCCCCTTTCCGCGGCGACGATGGCCAGGGCCAGCTCGGCGGCCGTAAAGGACCCCCCGGCCTGGTCCCCTCCAGATTCAGACAATGGGCCTCCTCGTGCTTGCGCGTCGAGTGCAAGCAAGGCGTGCTCCAGGCCGCCGGCGTCCAGACCCAGCAACTTTACTATGCTCCAGGCCGCCGGGGAGGCCAGGAATTGGCGGGCTTCCCCGGAATATCCGTTGCCGGCCACCGCATCCTTGTAAGCCCGCAACAGGATCGCACATCCCAGACGCCGCCAGCCTGCCCGCTCTGGCACACTCAGACCCTTTTCCCTTTCGAAGCAAGCTCCAGGTTTTTGCTGCCGGACAGGAGGGGGAAGGGAAGGACCTCCCCCCTCCCAGCAGGAAGGAACAAGCCGGCCCCGGCCTACCCGTCGGCCAGCGCCAGCTTCAGCAACTCGAGCACGCTCTTTTCAGGACCTGGCAGGGCCCGCAAATCGCGCACGACGTGGGTCAGGGCCTCGTAGCCTGGCGCCAGAGCGGCCAGCTCGCGCCGGACCCCTGTCAGGCGTTCGCCCGCCGCGGCCAGGTCAAGGTTTGCCTCGTGCCAGGCACCCTGCAGGATCTGTTCGTCGGGGGTAGGTTGCACGCGCATTCTGACCGCAGTCGCCCGCCCGCGCGCACCCCCGCGCCCGCCCGAGCTCCCGGGCTCAATGCCTGCCTGCCGCACCCGGACAGCAGCTTCCTTCACCGCTGCCTCGGCTTCCTTCACCGCTGCCTCGGCCGCCTCCCGGCGCTGTTGCAGTTGAGCATGGTTGGCCTCGGCATCCAGGGCGAGGGGCTCCAGGGCATCGGCCAGGATCCGGGCATCGTGCCAGGCCAACATGGCGACCAGGGCCGCGAAAATCCGGCCGGCTGCCCGGGACTGCACCTCGTCGACTACCTGCTGGGCAGTCTTCGAGCGATTTCGCAGCTCGTAGGCGCACTGCTCAGCATCGAGCTGCATGTTGGGCCTATGAACAGGCAGGCCCCCGAAAAAAGATTGCACCACCTCACACCTCCTGATCTTCGCTGAATATAATACACCGGTGGGCCGGCCTGGTCGGGATCACCAGCTCGCCGGCGGCCACCTGGTCCAACCCCCTGGTTAGAAAAAACCGTACCAGCTCGGAAGGATACACGCAAAGCGCCCGGGCTTCCCGGTTCAGCCGGGCAATCAAGCCCCTGGGGAGCTTGTACGTGCGGTTGACCGTTGGATCCTGCAACTCGGCCATTCTGAAATGCTCTGTCTCACGATCGCTCATTTGCCCTTGCCCTACCCTTGCGCCCCCTGGCACCCATCCTTCTACCTTCACTTTACCCTCAATTCCCCTTCAATTCTGGCCCATGGACAAGGGCAAGCCCAAAAGAGGAGCTGCTGGCCACCATGGCGATGGATTCCCCCCGGCGACATTTCCCGGGAAATACCAGGGTACCCCGAGGAAAGATTGCATCAGCATGCTCAGCCCCCCTGGTAACCCGTAGGAAGCTCCAGGAGCCGGGAAAGGCCGGATCCTGGCCCAGAGTATGCGCTTTCCGGCTCAGGAGCGATTCTGGAGACATCGTCACGCCTCTTCCGGAAGGATGGCCACCAGGCCGGGCACGCCTTCCGGCCAGACGAGGCGCACGCCGGGCAGCCCTCCATGGCGTGCGCAAAATTCTGCCCAGTCGTTCAACGTAACAGGCAGCTCTTCCCACCACGGCCGGCCAGGAGCCATTACTGGAGCGCTCGGGATCTCCCGGGGGCTGGTATCGGGCAAGAGGGCCAGCAGTTGAGGCTTGAGGCGTTTGATCTCCATTCGGACCGCCGGCGTCAAATAGTTGGCCAGGCCGGTTATTACCAACTGCTCCCCCTCGCGGGCCATCCGCACGCCGGCCCGCTCGAGGTCGGTCAGTAGCTCTTGCGCGTTCATACCCTTCCCCCTTCCCAGTGGCGTAAGTGGCGTAAGTGGCGTAACTTTCCGATTTGACATCTTGTTTCTGTCTCGCGTAGCGCCCTACGCAAACTTACGCCACTTGTGCCACTTACGCCACTTTTAGAAAACCAACGTCTCATGGCCGGCCCCTGCCTCACCCGGAAGGTCAAGCTGCTCTGGGTCGCTCAGCAGCCCCAGGCCGCGCCATAAGCGAGTGCCGCCCGTGCCCTTGTCCTGGACAAGCCCCCGCTCGCCCAGACGCAGCCCGAAGCTCCGCTTCGCCATGGCGCGCTCGCCGTTGGCCTGGCACCAGGCCTCGTAAGCGGAGTACAATGCCCCGGCCTTGGCCTGGGCCGTTGGCTTGACCAGGCAACAGTCATCCAAGAAGAGGGTCAGGACGTCCATCTCGCTCCGATAATCGGCCGTTGCTGCCCGCACCTTGTCAGGCACCCCCAGGCCGGTCCGCTGCCACTCTAAGCAGCCCCGCACCGCCCAGGCCAGGATCCCGGGCAGCTCGGCGCGCAACTTGGCCGGCAGGTCGCGGTCCTGAAATTCGTCAGGAAAGGTCACCTCGAAGGGCACCAGGCGGATCCGGCGCCAGATGGCGTGATCTGCTCCCCGGATGATAGGCTTATGGTTCGTAGCTAGCCAGATTTTGAACTCGGGCCGAAAATCAAACCACTCGGCCCGCATAAAACGAGCTGACACGACGTCGCCGCCGGTTAGCTGTTTGAGCAGGACCTCGGCTATACGCTGCCCCTCTTCTGCTTCGATGGCTGTTACGAAACGGGCGCCGCGCAACCGGGCGACGTCGTTGGGAATTGCCCCTTTGGCCCGGGTCATAAGGGTTTCAGTGGGGGTATTGCAGGAGTAGTCGCCAAGCATCGCGCCCAGGGCGTCCAGAAACGTGCTTTTGCCGTTGGCGCCTACCCCGTGTAGGAAAAAGATCACCTGCTCCCTGGTATCGCCCGTGAGGCTGTAGCCGATGGCCCGCTGCAGGAAGCTGATCATCTCGCGATCGCCGTCCATGACATCTGCCAGAAAACGCTCCCAGGTCGGGGCCTGGGCGGCGGGGTCGTAGGCCACCGGGGCTAGCCGGGTCAGGAGGTCCGCCGGCGCTGCAGGACGAACGCTGCCTTGCCTCAAGTCCAAGGCGCCATTGGCCACGGCCAGCAGCCAAGGATCCGCGTCCAGGTCCTCGGGTAGGACCGGAATCCCCGGTTCCGATCGGGCCAGGTCGATCATAGCACCGAGCCGGTTTTCGGCCTCGCTCCGCAGGGCCCACTTGAGGATCGCCTTATAGTGGTCGTCGTCGACGGCGTTGTTTGCCTCGTTATGGATCTGTCGCGCCGTATCTTTTGCCCGCCTGGCCACCTCGCCGGTATCATC
>JBAZKX010000217.1:0-4862 GCA_041650575.1 Desulfobaccales bacterium | reverse complement strand
CGGGCCGTTGTTTGAATTGCTATTCCGAGTGCCTCGAGCACGCGGCCTCTCCGGCCACCACCCCGCCGGGAATCACCGTGGCTAAGCCCCGGGTGCTGGTGCCGGAACGGGCGCCCGGGCAGCGCACCGCTTACGAGAATCCTGCCGATGAGGCCACAGTGGCCGACATCATCAACAAGTATCGGGAAGAGCGCGGCAATATGCTGCCGGTCCTGTTGGGGATCAACCGCAGCTTCAACTGGCTCCCCCGGCCGGCCCTGGAACATGTGTCGGACGAGCTCAAGATTCCCATGGCTGAGATCCTGCGGGTGGCCACCTTCTACAATGCCTTCAGCCTGGTGCCGCGGGGCCGTTATATCGTCAGTGTCTGCCTGGGTACCGGCTGCTTTGTCAAAGGCTCCCCCCGGCTCCTCGAGCGCCTGGAAAGAGAGTTAAAGATCAAATCCGGGCAAACCACTGAAGATATGCTGTTCTCCCTGGAGCCGGTGCGGTGCATCGGCTGCTGCGCCCTGGCCCCCGCGGTCCGGGTCAACGAGGACACTTATGGCCGCTTGACCCCGGAAAATATCCCGAAGATCCTGAAACTGTATGGGGAGCCACTTGCCGCCGAGGGTGGAAAAAAATAGCCCGCCGGGCCTGACTAATTAAAAACGGACCTGACTAATCAAACCGCAGGGTGCGCCACGCGCACCCTGTTTTTTTGCGGAGAAGGGCAAAGGGCTTTTTCGTAAATGCCCTTTCCCCTACTGAGGATAATCTTTCGCCCACAGTCGCCTCTCCACTAAATTGCGGATGACAATCATCGATTTCCTGTAGGGGCGCACCTATGTGTGTGCCCTTTGGGGCGGACACGCGGGTCCGCCCCTACAGGATGTTGTGTAATATTTTCTGACTCTTACCCAGATTTCCAATAAAGATCAACTAATTCCTCCGAATTGACTGAGACCGGGCCGATGACTAAATAATTAGGAAAGAAAATGCGGAGGGCTTATGGACCTTAAACTGGAGAACAAACTGGCCTTGGTGACCGGTTCCACCGCCGGCATCGGGCTGGCCATCGCCAAGTCGCTGGCGGCTGAAGGGGCCCGGGTGATCGTCAACGGCCGCACTGACGAGCGAGTGAATGAAGTTATCAAGAAGATTCACCAGACGCAGCCTCAGGCCAAACTCGAGGGCCTGGCGGCCGACCTGGCCAAGCCGGAGGGCGCCGCGGCGGCCATCCGCCGCTTTCCCGCAGTGGACATCCTGGTCAACAACCTGGGGATGTATGAGAACCGGCCTTTCGAGGAGACCAGCGACGCCCACTGGCAGGCCATCATCGAGATCAACTTCATGAGCGGGGTGCGCCTCTCCCGCCACTACCTGCCGGGCATGAAGGGCGCCGATTGGGGCCGAATCATCTTCCTGTCCAGCGAGTCCGGGATCAACATCCCGGTGGAGATGATCCACTACGGCGTCACCAAGGCCATGTACCTGGCCCTGAGCCGGGGCCTGGCCGAAACCACCGTGGGCACGGGGGTCACGGTGAATGCGGTGCTCCCCGGCCCCACCCGTTCCGAAGGCGTCGCCAGCTTTATCGCCGGATTGGCCGCTGCGAAGGGCCTGACCCCGGAGCAGGTGGAAAAGGAGTTCTTCAAGTCAGTGCGGCCCACCTCCCTGTTGCAGCGCTTCGCCGGCACCGAGGAAGTGGCCGCCATGGTGACCTACCTGGCCAGCCCCCTGGCCTCGGCCACCAATGGCGCCGCGGTGCGAGTGGACGGCGGTGTGGTGCGCTCTATTCTCTAAGGAATCGCCACTCAGGTGACTGCCGTTACATCTTTAGATTGGAGATGGCGATTTGGAAGGTGGAGATGCCGCCGAATAACCCGTAGGAGACGATGGAGATCAGGGTCAGGGTTTTTTGCAGGCCCGGCAACGTGGCCTCGAGGCTGGGAATCCGCCGGGAGGGCATGAGCACGCCTGCGCCCAGGCCGCTCAAACCTCCCACCAGCAGGGTCAGATAGAGGAAATAGCCGATGTAGCCATATTCCTTCTGGAGGATGCAGAAGGGGCAGTGATGGGTGGGCAGTTCGTAGAAATAGATGGATATAAAAGAGATAAAGGCCGCGGCCGAGATCAGGAAGGTCAATAAGACCGCGAGGGCAAACCAGTAGCCCAGTTTTGCCGTGCGGTAAAAGGCCACCCCTAACGTCAGGGTGCAGAGCATGGCGACATAAAAGGCGATCTCCATCATGAGGCGCGGCAAGGCGATGATCTCGGACGCCACCCCCTTGGCATCGCTGGTAAACAGAGAGCCGCAGCAAGAGGTAATGACCTCGGGTTTCAATCCCAGGAAATAGCCTAACTGGATGAGGGTTTCCGCCAGAATCAACGGCGTGATCACCAGGAGCAGCAGATATTTTTCTTTGATGAGCGGATAATCGTAGCCCCGATTATCCGCAAAATTGATGATGAGCCAGAGCCCTCCCAGGAGGAAGGTGATAATTTTCAGGATTACCACCGGGTAGCCCCACTGGTTGACGTTGAGCGAGCCCACCGCGCACATGGCGCCGGTAAAAAACGGGTGCAGGGCGTCGGCGGTATAGATGAAGAGAAAAAAGGAGAACAACTGGAACACCAAGGCATAGCCCATGATGCTGGAGATCAGGTAAGTCCTTCTTTCCAGACGCAACTGCCGTTCGCTGCCGCTCTTAATATCCCAGTAACGCAGAATTGACACTCCATAGAAAGCAGAGTACAGCAGCATGCCGCTGAGCAGCAGCGAAATGGTCAGGAGCGCGATAATCCCAGGCTTAAAGATCACTCAGTGGACTCCCGGATCGGTGATCCTGCCGTCCCGCATCTGTACGACGCGATCCACCACGTCTGATTCGTGGACAATGGGGTCATGGCTGGCGATGAGGATGGTTTTCCCCTGGGATTTAAAATTCCGCATAATCTCCATAAACTCCCGGGACAGCTTGGTATCGAGATGGGCGGTGGGTTCATCGGCGATGATCACTACAGGGTCGTTGACCAGGGCCCGGGCAATGGCCACCCGCTGGGCCTCGCCTCCGGAAAGCCACTCGACCTTGGCCAAGGCTTTATGGGCCAGATTAAAGAGCTCGAGCAAACGCCGGGCCTGGCTCCTTAAAGCGGTGAATGGCACCCCCAGGGGATAAGCCGGCAGCATGACGTTTTCGAGGACGCTGATACCCCTTAACAGATTGAATTGCTGAAAGATGAAGCCAAAGGTGGAGCGCCGGATTTCAGTAAGAAAACGCTCGGGGAGGCTGGTGATTTCGCGATCTTCGAGCCTGATGCGACCGGCCGTGGGCCGGGCCATGCATCCCAGGATGCTGAGCAGCGTGGTCTTTCCCGAACCGCTGGGGCCTTTCAGCACCGTGACCTGGCGGGCCTCAATATTCAGGGTAATGTCATGGACCGCGATATACTCATTAGGCTGGCCCTCGTTGAAAACCTTGCGGATGTGTTGCAGATCGATCATAGAGGCCTCAGGTTCTCATGATGAGATCGGGATCAATGGTGGCCGCCTTCCAGGAAGGAATAATGGTGGCCACGGTATAGGGGATAACCGTAAAGCAAAACAGGATGGCGACCTGATAGACGCTGATAAAAGGCGTCAGGCTAAAATTAGGATAGAGCGTGGCCCAGCCTTTGAGCACCGGCGCAAAGAGGCTGGCCGAGGTCGTAAAAATGTGGAGGTAGGCCAGGATGACGCCGGCTAGAAAGGACGAGAGCGAGATGATCATGCCTTCCCAGAATTTCATGTGCAGGACGTCGCCGGTCTCCCAACCGATGGCCTTGAGGATGCCGATTTCGCGTTTTTCTTCGGCGCTCAGCCCGGCGGCTTTATCCCAGGCGAAGATGAGGAAAGCCAGGACCGCGCCGGCCAGAATGGCGATAATGATGCCGCCGCGCCAGTCGAACACCGCATCGTAGGTCCGTAAGATTTCATCCCGGGTGATGGCCCGGGTATCGGGGAGCAGGTCGACGATCTTGGCGGCTATGGTGGGGATTTCCTTTTTATTTAAAACTGTTACGGTAAAATCGGTGGCATTCTTCGGGGAAATGCCGAAAAGGCGGTGAAAGCCCGCCTCGGAAATCAGGATCAAATCGGCCGACAAAAGCTCCGAGTCGGGGCTGAGAACCCCTTTGATCAAATAACTGAAGGGCTTGCCGTCATAAGTCCGTAACAACAAGGCGTTGCCGCGGCCCACCACGCGGATCCGGGCAATGCCCGATCCGATAATAATCTCATTATTAATGAGGGACATGTCCTCAGGCACCATGAAGGTATAATTGGCCCTGGTGATGCGGTCAAAATAATAACCCCAGAGGCGCGGCTTGACGGCCTTGACGCCGCGGATCTTCTCGATCTTCTGGGCATAGGTGACCGGTATAAGCTCATGTCTGCCGGCCACCATTTTCTGGACAACGATCTCGGGGGTGCCGCTTAAGATCAGCGCGGCTTCGTTCTTCAGGGCCTGGGTAAAAAACATGACCGAACCCAGGCTGAAGACCACCACGGTGTACACCAGCATCAACGCGAGGTTGCGACCTTTGCGCCGCCACAGGGAGGACAGGGTAAAGTCGATAATGTGTCGCTGTTTCTCGATCAGTTTATTCATGCGGCTTCCGCAAGGTTTCCGGCGGACCGATGATCGAGCCGCTGGGGAAATGATCCAGGGAGGTGGGATGAGTCTGGAAAGAGGTGTGCCAATCGGCCTGGGACGGGTTCCGGGTATAATTGGCTTCGGTGGAGAGGCACAGATCGGTGAGTCCGAGGTTCCGGGCGACGCTGACCTCTTGACGCAGCAGGGGCAGTTCGGCGCGCGTCACCAATTTCGCATGGATGAGAA
>JBAZKX010000216.1:0-4864 GCA_041650575.1 Desulfobaccales bacterium | reverse complement strand
CGGCGACGGCCAGCCCGGCGCTGTAGAGATCGCCCATCTCCTGCCCCAGCCCGTGGACGGCCGGAGTTGGACCAGCCTCAAGGCCCGGCAGGTAGGCGCCCTGGACCTGGATTTCGAAGCCCTGGTGGCCTCCCTGGAAGCCGAATTTTCCCGCCAGGCCCCGGCCGGCGCGGGCCAGAGCCGGGAACGGGCCATCTTGATCGGGGTCACCGGGGCCAATCGCCTCGCGGCCGAAGATTCCATGGCGGAACTCTCCGAACTGGCGCGCTCCGCGGGCCTCTCGGTGGCGGAGACCCTCATTCAGCGCCGCCTGCGCTTCGATCCCCGTTTCCTCATGGGCAAAGGCAAGCTCTCGGAACTGGTCATCCAGGCCCTGCAACTGGGGGCCGACATGCTGGTCTTCGACGCCGAACTCAGCCCTTCCCAGGTGCGCTCCATCACGGATTTCACCGAACTCAAGGTCATCGACCGCACCCAGCTCATCCTGGACCTCTTCGCCCAGCGGGCCCGCAGCCGGGAAGGCAAGCTCCAGGTAGAGATGGCCCAGGTGAAGTACCTCCTGCCGCGGCTGCTGGGCAAAGGCGACGCCCTCTCCCGGCTGATGGGCGGCATCGGCGGCCGGGGCCCCGGTGAGTCTAAGCTCGAGATGGATCGCCGCCGCCTGCGGGAGCGCCTCCACCGGCTCCAGCAGGACCTGGCCCGGGTCCGGAATGAGAGGCGGGAACGCCGCCAGCCCCGGCGTAAATTGGGTCTCCCCGTCCTCTCCATCATCGGCTATACCAACGCCGGCAAATCCACCCTGTTCAACTCTTTGACCCATGCCGCGGTCCTGGCCGAAGACCGGTTGTTCGCCACCCTGGACCCCACCAGCCGCCGCCTGCGCTTCCCCCGGGAACGGGAGGTGATCATCACCGACACGGTGGGGTTCATCAAGAACCTGCCCAAAAATCTCCTGGAGGCCTTCAAGGCCACCCTGGAGGAACTGGAGGAAGCCGACCTCCTCATCCACGTGGTGGACCTGAGCAATCCCCGTTTCATCGAACAGATGGCCGCGGTGGATGGCCTCCTGACTTCGCTCAACCTCCAGGACAAGCCCGTGCTCCTGGTCTTTAACAAACAGGACCTGGTGGACCCCAAGCTGGCCGCCTTGCAATGCCGCATCCATCACGGAGTGGCCATCTCAGCCGTGGAGGAAGCCACCCTGCCGCCGCTGATCGCCCGCCTGGAGGAAAGGGTGGAGAAGCTTTGGGACGGGGGGGACCATCAAGGAAAGCCGGAGAGAGATTGGGAGGGAGAAGCCCCCGCCTGGCTACAAAAATGATAAACCGCCATCACAATCATTTCTGAAAGCCTTATCCTTTTCTTAACAAGCCGATCCTCTCTTTGCCATTTCTCCTCGCCCGCTATTATTGTGCACAAATACCTTGTGAGGATTTTCTTAACTTAGCACCCGCGCTTGTAGTTACTTTCACAAATAACCACAGAATAATTAAATAGTTACCGATTGACAGACCAACAATGGATAGCTATATTTAATTTTAAGCAGTGCTTGAGGACTAATCCAAGAGTGAGAGGATTTTCACCGGGATATGGAACTTAAAGGTGTGTTGGTCGCGACCGGTACTGTTCAAGCCGAAAATCAGGCGGGTGCTCTCTTGGGAGTAGGGAAATGGGAGAACTGGTGGAACTCAGGCTCACCAAAAAGTCCATCTATCGGGCCGCCAGGCGCGAGGTGGAGCGGATGTATCAGTTGACGGGCGGTGGAGTTGACCCAATTGCCAGCAGCGAGTTTCGGGAACTTTTTGAAATGGGAATGATGGAAGAAGTACCATGGCTGGATTGGGAGACCTACTGCACCAGAATGCTCAACCGCATATTTGACGGCGAGCCGCAAGACTAGCAGGGAGTTTTCTCGGGCTGAGCAATCAATCAGGGGAAGTTGATTACAGCCTGGGAGAGGCGGGAATGGGCCTCAGGTTTGATCGCGACGGGGGCAGGGTGATATCCTGCCCTTTCGTTTTGGCAGGGGGGGTAACAAGACAAATCTGAGTTCAAGCTTGCCACAGATAGGGGTGGATTTGCCAAGCACGGTCCCGTATGGATACTGAGGTCCAGCCGCAGCCGTGGGGTCCCTGTCCGGGGCGGACCACGGCCGGCGTCCCTTGCAGGGCCTGGGGCTGGGGCCAGGCGGTGGCGGGCAGGGAGAGGTGAAGGGGATTTTCTGTTTTCTGGTTTCTGTTTCCGGTTAAAGACCAAGCGCTAGAACCATGGCCCTCATCATCAGCGTTCCTGGCCCCTGCTCCCTGGTCCCCGACCCCTACTCCATGGACGTGTCCGTGTAGACATAGCACATGCTTAAAGCGAGCCAACAGCGGGGCGATCTCCCCGGCGTCCGCGGTCCACTGCTGCCATGGTTGGAAGAGCCGGGCCAGGGGAGCGTGGGAAACGATGACCAGGGGCGCGGCGGGGTCTAATCCGGCTAATTCCTCCGACAGCCAGCGGCGTTGGGGCGCCCCGATCTCAAAAACCGGACCTTGCCGGGTGGCGGCCAGCGTCGTGTTCAGGCCCACCAGGTGAACGCCCTGCACCGTCCGGGAAAAGCGCGGCTCCCCGAAGCGCCGCGCCCAGGCGGCCGCCCCATGGCGGCCGTAATCGCCTTCACCCCGCACGGCCCACACCGGCGCGGGCAGGTCCGCCAGGATTTCTTTTCCCAGATCCAGGGCCTCGGGCCGGCCCCCATGGGCCAGGTCCCCGGCCAAGAGCACCAGATCCGGCGGGGATGCCAGGGCGCGCAGCTCGGCCACCGCCCGGGCCAGGGCCAGGGCCTCGGGACGTCGGTCGTCGCCGTCTTTCAAGTGCGCGTCGGCCAACAGCGCCAGACGCAGCTCCGGGCCTGCCGCCAGGCTGTGCGGAGGCCAGGCCCAGGGTCCCCAGACCCAGGCAGCGGCCAAACCCCATCCCAGCCCTTTGATAAATCCGCGCCGGTCCATTAGGTGCTATTGTAGCAAAAATTTGTCCAAAAATGTCCCGGAAAGATGCGATGCGACTGACGTTTTCAAGCCGGATTATCGAGGATAACTACCCAGAAGAGATTTTATCCACTATACTCAGCCTACCTGAAACGTTGTTCTGTCGCGGTCACGACGGCTAAGACCATCCACAGTCAGGACCCCCATGGGTAGAGACAGCGCTTCATTCTGGGCCCAGACCCGAGGCCTGGCGTGGCCTTTCTGGGTCGCCAACTTCATGGAGATGATCGAACGCCTGGCCTACTACGGGGTGCGGGTGGTCATCCCCATTTACATCGCCCAGGCCGACGAGATCGGCGGCCTCCGCTTCAGCCAGGCCGACAAAGGCCTCATCTTCATGTGGTGGGCCCTGGTGCAGTCGGCACTGCCGGTCTTCACCGGGGGCTTCGCCGACCGCTACGGTTACAAGCGCCAGATCGCCCTGGCCATCGGCCTCAAGGCCCTGGGGTACGTGATGATGGCCACCCAGCGGGATTTCTGGCCGTTTTTCGGCGGCTGCCTGCTCCTGGCCGCAGGCACCGCCATCTTCAAGCCCCCGGTGCAGGGCACCTTCGTCAAGACCCTGACCCCCGAAACCTCCGGGGTGGGCTGGGGCTTTTTCTACATGGTGGTCAACGTCGGCGGCTTTCTGGGGCCGCCGCTGGCTCATTTTCTCGGCGGCTACTCCTGGCCCGCGGTCTTCTATGGCTGCGCCGCACTGGTCAGCCTGAACCTGCTCTGGCTGTTCAGCTACCGGCGAGTGGACTCCGGTGCGGATACCTCCACCGGGGCCTGGCACGTGGTGGCCACCACGGCCCGCCACCTGGCCAACCGCCGGCTCCTTGGCTTTATCCTCATCGTCTCGGTCTTCTGGGCGGTGATGACCCAGCTCTGGGACCTGCTCCCCAATTTCATTGTGGACTGGATCGACAGTTCCTCCCTGGCGCAGCACCTGCCCCAGTTCATGCTGTCCAGGGATCTATCCCGGGGGTTGCAAGTCGCCCAGGAATGGGTGATCAACCTCAACGCCTTCCTGATCATCCTGTTCGTGGCACCCCTGTCCTGGTACGTCAACCGGAGGATGCGGCGGCTGACCTCCATCTTTTTCGGCTTCATCATCGCCAGCCTGGGGGTCTATACCGCGGGCTCCAGCCGGTCCATTTACCTGTGTCTGGCGGGCATCGCCTGCTTCTCGGTGGGGGAGATGCTGTGCTCCCCCAAGATGAACGAGTATCTGGGGGTGATCGCGCCCGCGGAGCACAAAGCCCTGTACATGGGGTACGCCAACATCCCCATGGCCATAGGCTGGGGGTGCGGCGCGTTTATCGGGGCGCGGCTCTATGCCCGGGGCGGCGAAAAGGCCGGCCTGGCCCTGCGCTACCTCGCCGAGGTGCTCCAGGTCCACGACCTGCCCGACCGCACCCACGCTTTTGCCGCCTTGATCGCCAGACTGCATCTCACCCCGGAGCAAGGGACCCGGCTCTTATGGGAGACCTACGACCCCAGCCGGGTCTGGATTCCTTTTGTCATCGCGGGCCTGCTGGCGGGCGTGGCCTTGCTCGTCTTCACGCGCCGAGCCAGGCGCTGGGAGGATACTGACGCCTGAAATTAGCTGTCAGCTATCAGCTTTCGGCATTGCGGGTGTGAAGGCAAACGGGGGGTGCGCCCTGCGTACCAATTTATTTCTGGTTCCCAAGCTGAGCTGGGGGATGAGCAATTCAGGTTCCCAACGAACCCCCAAAACCATGAAAAACATCGGTGGCCAGGCTGAAGCCTGCGGCTACTACATGGAGATGGTGGGCTGCGCCCCTGCACTTTCAGAGCAGAAAAAAAGCACGCGATCCTGTAGGGGCGGG
>JBAZKX010000215.1:0-4874 GCA_041650575.1 Desulfobaccales bacterium | reverse complement strand
GTAATCTGCGAACTTGAGGGAACGCCGGCCCAATTTGACCCCGGTGACTTGGGCCACCGCATCGCCGGTGCAGCGGTCCATCTCAACGAAGACCATTAGTTTTTTGAGTTGCGGTAAGGTGCAGGAGACCTCGAACCCCAGCAGTCGGCACCCCAGGATTGCCATCCGCACCCCCACCACCTGCCCCGGACAAAGATGGCCATGCGCGGCCACGGACGAGGCCAGAAGTTCAGGGAAAGGCTTCATAATTTATTCACCCCGCAGTTGCAGTCCTGTCAATATCATACGGGTCTAGCGCTTGCACCCAGCGACCTCAGCAGGGATCTGATCAATCCCGCGAAGGTCAGGAGCCAAGCAGTCAGGGCCGCATAAATAAAGTAGTGCGATATTTCCATAAATATGGGTAGTTGTGTGATCTCTGATAGACGCACGGTGCATACAGTGTACATGCCCAGAGGAAACACCATTCCCCAATATTGGTGGCTATAAGAGAGATTTATCTTGCCGATAAAATGCCGCCAGATCCCGAGGATGAGCAACAGGGGAATCCACCAGGTGGCAACGGACCAGAACAAGACCGTGCATCCCACCAAAAATTGATGCACCTGCTGCAAGAAGGGAGAACCCTGGCTGTGGGCCGTCAGGGTGGCACCGGTCAGGGTACCGATGGCCGCGGCCCCCATGCTTATCCAGTAAGGAGGGGTGAGGTCCCGCGGACCCAGAGGCAAAAAAATAACCCGATAAAAAATCAATGTAATAATTAGGAAATAAAACAATCCGCCGACCAGGAAAAGGCAGAAAGAAGCAAATTGGAGCAACTCACGCTGGGCGGGACAATGTGAGCTCACCAGGCAAATAAGGATGGAGACGGACTGAGTACTCACGGTGACCATCAGCCAAATCCCGTTAATTCCTTCATCCAAAGAAGGCTTATCCCCTTTGATAGTGAGGGAGGTAAGCAAACCATAAATGAACCAGAGCCACAAGGCCGTCCCGAAGCACAACAGCCCCACCGCAATCCTGGGAGAACCCATGAGGATGATAAACTGATTGCCCAGGATGCAGGTTCCGGCGACTATCGTCAGAAATCCAAATCCACGAGAATAACTCCGGAAGTCAGCCAAGAGTTCACTGTAATAAAAGATCAGACGGATGAAAGAAAGCTGCCACAAGATGACGTAGAACCCCACATTAAGCCAGAACAGGGACAAGGCCAAGAACTGGAAACCTGACAGGTGGCAGGCAATGGAGACGATGCCGGTGGACATGACCAGCGCAAAGTAGGCGGGCGGCAGGCCGGCAATCAAAGGGCCAGCTTTCCCCAGGGACCGGCTCATCCCCATGAGCCCTCGCAACGCCGCCGGAAGAGAATCCAAACTCGGTAAATATAAGTCACCGGAGCGCTGGTGATGTGCACCAGTCGGCTGAAGGGGTAGAAGGCCAGGAGAGTCCACACAGCCAGAAAATGAATTTTGTAAGTCAGGGGAACATTAGCGATGAGCTCCGGGTTCGGGGCAAAGATGAAGATGCCGCGTAACCACGGCGCTATGTCATACAACACGTTGTCCCAACGCTGGAAGGTGACATTGTAAGTCCCGAGGCCGACGACAGTGAGGAGAAGCAGGAGGGTGATGAGGTCCTCAGCGTCCGAAGTCAGGAGTACCCGCCTTTTCAACAAACGGCGTCCGCTTAACAGCAAGAGCCCCGCCGCCGCCGCCCACCCGCTCAGCATGCCGATATAAGCGGCCAGAAACAGGTGGATCGGTTTAGTGAAGCCGATAAAATCATAATACCGCTGCGGCACCAGCAATCCGGCCACGTGGCCCGCCAGCGCCACCAGAATTCCATAATGGAACAGGTAGGAGCCCATCATCAGACCCCAATCTTTACTGAGAAGCTCACTGGATTCGGAGTTCCAGCTATAAGGATTTTTCAGATAACGGTAAATGCTCCCGAGGATCAAGACGCTCAGGGAAATGTAAGGATAAATGGCGAAGGCGATAAAATCCAGATTCCAAAGAGGCTCAGGGGACATATGCCATCCTCTTCATGGCCGGCGTTTGCTCAGGTTGGCCGCGGCGATGGACAGGAGCTGGCCATACGGGGTCCCGGCCTGGTTTAGCCGGGCCACCAAGGCCTCGACCTGGGGGTGATATTCTTGCACCAGCAGGTCGTATTCAGTCTGCGGGCAGATGGCCAAAAATTCTAGGACCAGAGGGAGATAATCCGGCAACTCCCTGGCGGTCAGCTCATACCCGGCCTCGTGGTAAAGCCGCAGCAATTGCACCAGGGCCGCCCCTCGATCCCGGCTGTCGCCGTAACGGTGATAAGTAAGATTCAGGCAGGCAGCAGGATTAAGGTCGAAATGGCGGCTGTATTCCTCTTGCAGGCGGATAAGTTTCCGGCTCTGGAGGTAATCAGCGAACTCGGCCAAAATCTCCCTGGCCTGGCCCTGGGGCAAGGCAGCGATCTCCTCGGCCAGAGGCGGCAGGGAATCAAGCAAGGCTTCATCCGGATATTGCAGAAAATGGGAGACAATCTTAATGATCAGAGAATTTTTCCGAACCATAGATTACCCCGTGCTCCCTGGGGTAAATCCGGTGGCGCCGCGCTCCGGGAAAAGATCTTCTTCCGCCTCTTTGCGGATCGTGGGAACCACAAAGCGTTCCTGATAATCGGCAATGGCCAGGAGCCGATACATCTCACGAGCCAGAGCCTCGTTCAGGCCGACCTCGGCCAGGACCGGAGCAGCGGGGGTATCTTCCACATGGATTGACCTCATGTAGGCCCGGAGCGCCATGAGACGCCGCAGGGCCAGTTTGACCGGGGCCTCGTCGCCGGCGGCCAGCAAATTGGCAAGATAGCGCAGCGGTATCCTGAGACGCTCCAGGTCGCCCAAGTCGGGGCTTTTCTCCGCCACCTGAACGATGGGGCTCAAGGGCGGAATGTACCAGACCATGGGCAGGGTGCGAAACTCCGGATGCAGGGGCAAGGCCAGCTTCCAGTCGATCAGTTTATAGACCGGAGACCTTTGGGCGGCCTCGATGAAATTGTCAGGTATCCCGTTGCGGGTGGCTGCGGCCTGCACCTCCGGGTCATGCGGGTTAAGAAAAACGGAGGTCTGAGCCGGGTAGAGTTCCTGATCCGGAACTGCAGCGGTCTCCTTGATCCGGTCGGCGTCGTAAAGCATGATCCCAATATAGCGGATACGGCCCACGCAGCTTTCAGCGCACAGGGTAGGAAGCCCTGCCTCGATTCTCGGGTAGCAAAAGATGCATTTTTCTGACCGGTGGGTGCGCCAGTTGAAGTAAGTCTTCTTATAAGGACAGCCCGAGACGCAGAAGCGCCAGCCCCGGCACTTTTCTTGATCCAGGAGGACGATGCCGTCCTCGTCGCGTTTGTAGATGGCCCCCTGGGGGCAGGAGGCCAGGCAGCCGGGGTTCAGGCAATGTTCGCAGATGCGTGGCAGCCAGAACATGAAGACATTTTGGAATTTGAAGTAGACTTGGCGTTCCAGGTCCGCGAAGTTGACATCCTTGATGGCGGTGACCTGCGCTCCGGCCAAATCGTCTTCCCAGTTGGGGCCCCATTTAAGGGCCAAATTTTCACCCGTAATCAAGGATTGGGGCCGGGTGGCCGGCTGCTGCTTGCTGATAGGGCTTTGAGTGAGATGTTCGTAGTTATAAGTCCAAGGCTCGTAATATTCGTCAATTTGCGGCAGATCGGGATTGTAAAAAATCTTCGTAAGCTTATCGATCTTCCCCCCAGCCTTGAGAACCGGCTTTTTGTTTTTTAATACCCAACCGCCTTTCCAGAGTTCTTGATTTTCCCAATGTTTGGGGTATCCGATGCCGGGTTTAGTCTCGACATTGTTGTACCAGATATATTCGGCTCCGGTGCGGTTGGTCCAGACATTCTTGCACGGGATGCTGCAGGTATGGCAGCCGATGCATTTATCCAGGTTCATCACCATGGCAAAATGAGCTTTAATCTTCATGGGCAGCGGCCTCGCCGTCATACTTCGCCATAAGTGACCTCCCCGGCCTTGCGCACCACGATCATGGCATCGCGCTCCGCCCCGGTGGGACCGTAATAGTTGAGGCCGAAACTCTGTTGGGCGTAGCCCCCGATCATATGGGTGGGCTTCATGAAAATCCTTGTCAGACTGTTGATCATGCCGCCCCTTTTCCCGGTAATCTGGGAGAGAGGCACATTCATGGTGCGTTCATAGGCGTGGTACAGAATGCATTTATCCCGGGGAATGCGATGGCTGACCGCGGCCCGGGCCAGCATGGCACCGTTCAGGTTGAACATCTCCACCCAGTCGTTATCCGCGATGCCCACGCTGACGGCATCCTCGTCGTTTAGCCAGAGCACTGCGCCTCCTCGGAACAGGGTCATCATGATGAGATTGTCATGATAAGTGGTGTGGATGGCCCACTTGGAGTGGGGAGTGAGGTAGTTGAGAACCAGCTCTTTCCCCGGCTGGCTAGGGACCCTGGTATTAGTGTAGCCCAATCCCTGGTAATCTATGGGGGGCCGGTAGAGCGGCAGGGCTTCCCCGTAATGGCGCATCCATTCATGGTCCTGGTAGAATTGGGCCCGGCCCGTCAGGGTGCGAAACGGTACCAGATGCTCGATATTTAAAGAAAAAGCCGTGTAAGTGCGGCGCTCGGAATGCACGGCAGTCCAAATGGGACTCATGATCTCCCGCCGGGGACGAGCAACTACCTCATTGAAGGTGTAGCGTTCACCCTCCTGGCCCGAGGCCAGGTGCGCCAGATCCAGACCGGTGATCTTCTCCAGATGGCGCCAGCCCTTGACTGCCAGCCGGCCGTTGGACTCCGGAGACAGGGCCAGGATGGCTTCGGCGC
>JBAZKX010000214.1:0-4883 GCA_041650575.1 Desulfobaccales bacterium | reverse complement strand
CTTCCAACCCTGGGCTCTGAAATATCCCTTGACATCGCTATTCATTTTTACTAATTTTGTGAAAAATTACACAAGAGGTGGGTTATGCTTTTTCCCGTGTCCGGCGTGGAAGTCAACCCGCTTATTCCGCCCCTCATCGCCCTGGTCGTCTCCACCTTCACCTCCATGGGAGGAGTCTCCGGGGCCTTTCTGTTGCTGCCCTTCCAGGTGTCCATCCTCAACTTCAGCAGCCCGTCGGTTTCTCCCACCAACCTGGTATTCAACATCGTGGACATTCCCAGCGGCGTTTACCGCTTCATCCGGGAGGGCCGCATGAACTGGCCGGTGACCTGGGTGGTAATTCTCGGCACTCTCCCGGGGCTGTTGTTCGGCGCCTTGATTCGCATCCATTGGCTTCCCAGGAAAGAGCATTTCACGCTGTTTGTGGGGTGCGTGCTGCTCTATATCGGCCTGCGCCTGCTCTATGAGCAAACCTCCCGGGCCAAACGCCAGAAAGCCAAGATCCTGGAATTTGAGTCCCAGGTCCAGGAGCGCCTGAAAAAGGTCCTGGCGGAATCGGGCCGTACCGCCGACGGGGGCCTGCCGCCCGCGGCCCGGGTCAAAACCGTGAGCTGGAGCCTCAAGCAGGTCACCTATTCCTTCCTGGGGGAAAGTTTCAGCTTCAATGCCCCGGCCCTGTTTACCCTGGCCCTGGTGGTGGGCCTCATCGGCGGCACTTACGGCATTGGCGGCGGGGCCATCATTGCGCCGTTTTTGGCGGCGATCTTCCAGTTACCCATTTATACCATTGCCGGGGCCGCGCTCATGGGCACTTTCCTGACCTCCGTGGCCGGGGTCGGGATTTATTCCGCCATCGGCGTACCCCCGGACTGGGCCCTGGGGGCACTGTTCGGCCTCGGCGGGTTCTGCGGCATGTACATCGGGGCCCGCCTCCAGAAATTTTTCTCAGGCAAAGTCATCCGCATCGGCCTCGGGATCGTCATCTCCGGCCTGGCCCTGCGTTATATCGTGGGGTTCTTGATGAGTTAAGTTATCGTGGGGGACTATTTATCCGGGAGAGACTGCCTCAATTGATTTTTGAATCCTTTGACCGTAGGATATACCATAGTTCGGGTATATCCTTATTTTTCGGACGCAACTGACCGGTGGCGCCAGCCCACCGCTTGGAGATGAGACCGCCATGATCCTGGAATTTTCCGAAAAAGGCATCGTTTTCTTTCCCGATCCTTATCTGGTGGGGACCCCGGCGGAATATGGCCTGGAATTTGAAGAGGTCTGGTTCGACGCGGCCGATGGGGTGAAGCTCCACGGCTGGTGGGTGCCCCGGGCCGGGGCCCCGGTCCTGGTGTGGTTCCACGGCAACGCCGGCAACATCAGCCATCGCCTGGAGAATATCAAGCTGCTGCACGATAAAGTGGGGGTTCAGGTCTTCATCTTCGATTACCGGGAGTACGGCCGCTCCCAGGGCCGCATCAGCCGGGAGGGCACCTTCCGGGACGCGGCCGGGGCCTACCGCTACGTGACGGAAACCCGCGGGGTGAAGGGATCGGAGATCGTGCTGTTCGGCCGTTCCCTAGGGACCGCGCTGGCCACCGACCTGGCCGCGCAAGCGCCCTGCCGCTCCCTGATCCTGGAGTCGGCCTTCACCGACTCCTCGGAGATGGCCAAGCTGATGGCGCCTTTCCTGTTCGATTGGCGTCCCGCGGTGCCCTATGATAATCTGGGAAAAATTGATAAAGTTAAGGTGCCGGTGCTCGTCATCCACGGCTCCAATGACGAGATCATCCCGGTGGACATGGGCCGGCGGGTCTTCGCCGCGGCCCAGGAGCCCAAGGAACTGTACATTATCCCCGGAGCGCACCATAATGATACCTATGTGGTGGGGGGCAAGGCGTATTTCGAGCGTTTGAAGGCGTTTATTTTTCCGGGGGAGAAATAGCCAAATAGCCTTGATTCGGCGGGCACCGACCGCCCGATAAGTTCTGATATGACTAACTTGCGCCAGCAGGCCCTGCGCCTATCCTATTTCACCATCGGCTACAACGTGGTGGAATGCGCGCTGGCCCTGGTGGCCGGTTTTCTTGCCGGCAGCATCGCGCTGGTGGGTTTCGGCCTGGACAGCCTGGTGGAATCCCTGTCCGGCGCGGTAATGATCTGGCGGTTCGCCCGGCACGAGAGCCTGAGCGCAGAGGAAGAAGAGCGCCTGGAACGCCGGGCCATCAGGATCGTAGGCTACACCTTCTTTATCCTGGCGGCTTACGTCCTCTATGAATCCCTGGAGAAATTATTCCTTCAGGAGCCTCCCGCGCCCAGCCTCCTGGGCATCTGCATCGCCCTGGCCTCCATGATCGTCATGCCCGCGTTGTTCTACCGCAAGTATCAGACGGGCAAGTCCCTGGGCAGCGCCAGCCTCATGGCCGACTCCAAGCAGACCCTGGCCTGCGCCCTGTTATCCGTGGCCCTGCTCCTCGGCCTGGGGCTCAACTACTGGTTCGGCATCTGGCAGGCCGACCCTGTGATCGGGCTGGTGATCGTCGCCCTCCTGGTCCGGGAAGGCTACCATACCTTAAAAGAACAAAAACTGTGCAGTTGCGCCTCGTGCGGCTACCCGCCGCCTTCGCCCAACGATTGAATCCTAGAGGGTTTTCTGCCCCCGCCCCTCCCCTCCTGAGACTTATTCCAAGCAAGTTTTAGGATTTTCCAACCTCAAAATCAGGGAAATCCCCAATTGTCATTTCTCTGGGACAAACATATGGTTAGGCTAACGATGGACCATAATTCCGAGAAAGGCAATCACATGGAATACACGAAGATTATCAAGGGCGTCACTGGGATCGATACCGCCAAACTGGCCCTGTGGGGGGCGTTGATCGCAATGGTGGTCGTCGCCGGCATCGCGCTCCTGAGCGCCGGGTCCTCCTGAGCGCTCAGGCAGGAGGCGTCTGGCCCGCGGGCTGCTTCTCCAGACGCTGGCAGACGCCTTTGAGGAGAAGGGGCCAGGCGATGGTGGCGTCGCACAGGACCTCGGCGTAACGGCCGCCGTCCTCAGGCGAGACAAATTTGCCCCAGGAGACCCCTTCTTTGAAGGTGCAGCCGCTTAAGCCGCCCCAATGGGCCGGCTCCGGGCAGAGCCGCACCCCGTAGTGAAACCGCACTTCCGGCAGGTCGAGTTGCAGGCGGGTCGCCAGCAGCTCGAGGTACGGCGCCACCTGCTGGGCCCAGTTCCGGGGCACCCCCCCGCCCACCGTAAAGATCCCTAGCTTCGGAACCGCCATAGCCTTTTGGGCATAGGCCCCCAGGTCCAGGAAGGGATTGAACTTCAGGGAAACCTCTCCCAGAGCCTCACCAATATCCTTGCCCGCGGCCAGAGCCTGCCGCACCATGTAGCCCGCCAGGTCCAGGCCCAACTCGGAGTCGGTAAAGGCCGGGATAAACACCGGCACCCCCTTGAGATAGGCCGAGCGCAAAATTCCGGGGCTGTCGCTCTGCTCCGCCAGGTACTTCCCCAACTCCCGGCAAATACTGGCCGAGGACCAGACCTGCTCCGGGTCTAACCCCTCCAGCACGGTGCGGAACACGTCTTCGGCGTAATCCAGGTTGGCTTCCATCTCCAGGGTGTCATAGATGCGGTTGTAGCCCTGTTGGAAAAGCTGCCGGTCCGAGACCTGCTCCGGGTACTTATAGTGGGCCCGGCCCAGGGTCTCGATAAAGCCATGGGCGATGAGAGCCCCGGTAGTGATGACCACCTTAAGCCAGCCCCGGTCGATCATCTCACAGATCAACAGTCCCATCTTGGCCACGCTCATGGCCCCGGAAAAAGTGCCCACCATGGCGCACTCGGGGTCCTTGATCATCGTGGCCAGAACTTCGGCGGCCTCCCCCAGACTGCGGCCGCCGAACGCGGTCTTGCCCATGGCCGCCAGCAACTCGTCAAAATCCCGGACGCTGGTAAGATCCAGGGGTTCCAGGGGGGTCAGGCCGTCTTTGGCCCCGTCGTGGAAGTCTTCGTGTTTGCGTCTCATTTTAGAACCTGTTTCCAGTTTTCAGTTTTCAGTTTTCGGTTGGTAGTTATCCAACGCTCGACGTTCAAAAGAATTAAATTTTTTATAATTTACCTGACTATTGGGTACAAGCCTTGGTCTTTTCACTGAAAACTGAAAACCGAAAACTGAAAACCATCATTTCAACCGGGAATGATAAATATACCCCAAAGCCTTGTACAGCAGCCGCGCCGCAGTAAATTCGCTCACCCTTTGCCCCGGAATGGGGGCCAGTTCTACCAGGTCGAGGCCGATGACCGGGCCGCGTTGGGTTAACGTCTCCATGATGGTGAGCACCTGGCGATAGGTCAGGCCGCCCGGCTCCGGGGTGCCCACCGCGGGCATGACGGAAGGATCGAGGACGTCCAGGTCGAGGGACAGGTACACCGGTCCCGAGATGCCTTTGAGGTGTTCCAGGGCCGCCTCCCAGCCCGTGGGCGTGTTGAGGTCCGGGGCCTTGAAGAGCTTGAAGCGCGGCGCCACCCGCATGAGCTGGTACTCTTCCTGGGAATAACTGCGCACCCCGAGAATGGTCAGGGGCCGCCCCAATTCATAGACCCGGCGCATAACGCAGGCGTGGGAGAGCTTGCTGCCGTCGTAGTTTTCCCTGAGGTCGGCGTGGGCGTCCAGGGAGACCACCGTCATATCCGGGAAGCGCGTTTGCAGGACCTGGAGCAGGGCCACCGTGATGGTGTGTTCGCCTCCCAGGGCGCAAATTAGCTTGCCTTGAGCGATCCAGGGCTGCACCACCCGCTTGATTTTCTCGACCATGGCCTGGGGGCCGGAGACCTCCGGGAAAATGGGCGCGGCCGTGGCCAGGCGGATGGCCGCGGAGGGGTCCCA
>JBAZKX010000213.1:0-4889 GCA_041650575.1 Desulfobaccales bacterium | reverse complement strand
TCAAGAGCCCGATCTCCCGGCGGCGGCGCACCACCGACAGGGTGACGGACTGGTAAATCAGGAACATGCCCACGAACAGGGCGATGGCGCTCAACACCGCCAGGTTGAGGCGGTAGGAGGCCACCAGGCCCTCGGTGCGGCTCCCCTGGGCGGCCGGCCGCACCGCTTCCACCCCCGGCGGCAGCACGGCCTTGAGGCGCTCCGGCAGACGGGAGGCGTTGGCCGCGCCGATCACGTCGATGTAGTCCAGGCCTCCCACCCGGTCCAGGAGTTCCTGGGCCGCGCCGATATCCATGAGCAACACCGCCCCGTCCAGGGGATAGAGGCCGCCCGCGGCAGTAAAGACGCCGGCGATCCGCAAAGTTTGGCGCCGGGGTCCCACCATCACCGGCAAGGCGTCGCCGGCCTTTAAGCCCAGGCGAGAGGCCAGGGGTTGGCTCACCAGGACCGCGCCCGGATGAGTAAAAAAATCAGTCCAGGCCGTGTCGCTTAAGCCCGCCTCCCGCGAGAATTCATAATCCCGGAAGGGCCGCTCCGAGAAGGGATCGACCCCCAGGAGCAGCACCGGGCCCTGATGGGGTCCGGTGAGTTCCAGGACCGATTCCACCGCGGGCGCGGCGGCCTGGACCTCCGGCAAATGCCGCACCTTAACGAACAGAGATTCATCGAGAGGGGCGCCGGGGCTCTGGAGGCGCCATTGGGCCTTGCCGGCCACCGCGGTGACGCCATTCTGAAAGCTTTGCAGGGCGCTGGCCGCTGCCAGGGAGATGCTCAGATAGACCGCGGTCCCCAGGGCGATGCCCAGAATTCCCAAAAGAGTGCGGCCCGGATATTGGGCCAGGTGGCTCAAGGAGATGCGGAAGAGCCAGGGGTTCATGGCAGCAACCGGCCGTCCTGCAAGCGCAGCACCCGGTCGGCGGCCTGGCCGGCTTCCGGCGCGTGGCTCACCAGGACAATGGTTTTCCGGAAGCGGCGGTGCAAATGGGAGAAGAGCTCCAGGACCTGGGCGGCGGTGACGGAATCCAGGTTGCCGGTGGGTTCGTCGGCCAGGATCACCGCGGGTTGGTTGATCAGGGCCCGGGCAATGGCGGCCCGCTGCATTTCGCCCCCTGAAACCTGGTGGGGCTTATGGCTCAGGCGTCCGGCCAGTCCCACCTCCCCCAGCCAGCGGGCGGCCTCTTGTTGGGCCAGGTCGTACGCGGTTCCCTGGAGCACCCGGGGCAGGGCGACGTTTTCTTCCAGGGTCAACAACGGCAACAGGTTAAAGGACTGAAAAACCACGCCGACGCGGTCCCGGCGAAACCGGGTCAGGTCGGGCTCGGGCAGGCGCGCCAGATCGCGGCCGTCCACCAGAACCCGGCCGCGGCTGACCGGCTCCAGGCCGCCGATGATGTGCAACAGGGTGCTTTTACCGCAGCCGCTCTTGCCGGTGATGGCCACGAATTCTCCCGAGGCGATGCTAAGATTAATATCCTTTAGGGCCTGAATCGCTTCAGATCCCCGCTGATAAACCTTGCTCACCTCGATTAACTCGATCACCCGGCTGCTCCGCTCAGTTCCCTATCTATCCATTATAACTATCGCCCCGGGGAATTTAAAGTTTAGCCGTCGGCCGTCCGATAGAATGAGCGGGGGGTAAGAGGCCCGGGCGAAGTTGCCGCGGCCAACCGACAGCATCTCATGTCTCATCACTTCATTCCGTCCTTCCGGGGAAGCGCCGGCAGTTCTCTTTTAAGCCCTGCGGAGATAACCCGCTACGCCCGCCAGATGAGCCTGCAAGGGTGGGGGCGGGAAGCTCAGGAACGCCTCAAGGCCTCGCAGGTCCTGATTGCCGGGGCCGGCGGCCTGGCGTCGGCCACTGCCCTTTACCTCCTGGCCGGAGGTATCGGCGGCATCCGCCTGGTGGATGATGCCCGGGTAGGTCTCTCCGACCTCAACCACCAGGTGCTATTTCGAGAACGGGATCTGGGCAAAGCAAAGGCTACCGTGGCCGGACACCGCCTTAGAGAGATCAACCCCTTCGTCATGGTGGAGACTCAGGTCAAAGTCCTCTCCGAACACAATGTCTCTCGGATGGCGGCCGGCTGTGCCCTTCTGATCGACGCCAGCAATAACGCCGCGGCCGGCGCCCTTCTCAACCTGGCGGCCGTCAGGCAAAAGCTTCCCCTGGTGCATGCCTGGGTATGGGGGATGACCGGCCGTTTGACCACCTTGTGGCCGAGTCACGGCCCCTGCCTGTCCTGCGCCTTTCTCGAAACTCCCTCCACCATCCGGCCGGCCCTGCTGGGGCCCCTGCCCGGAATCATGGGCACGCTGCAGGCCTTAGAGGTCTTGCGGATCCTGGGAGGTCTGGGACCCGCGCTCCTGGGCCGGCTCCTGACTTTCAAAGGCAATCAATTTGAATTTACCGAAAAGCCCTTGCGGCCGAACCCTCATTGCCCGGCCTGCTCCACTTAACCTCCTTATACGTCTACTCCTTATCCCTAAACTTCTGGGCAAAGCCAGATAATATTTTTTCTCCCTTTTTTCCAAGACACCGGCTTCCATATCAATTATCTATCTAATTTTTTAAGATATTTTTATGTAAGCCCCTGAGATCACGAAAATTGTCCCGGTGATCATATATTTTTAAAGTTTCTCTCCGAAAATCTCGAAAAGGGGAATATATGGCTCACGAAGGCGGGAATGAAGTTGAACCCGGCCTCAGGCGCCATCTCTTTGGCCGGAGGATAGCGTTCAGGAATGGAGGCGCCGGACTCATAGAAGACTCGGCGCCCTGCTTCGCCCAGGCGCGGCAAGGACCAGGAGGCTTTCCCATCTGCAGGCAAGAGTTTCGGGGACCGGCTGTTACACCCAGAACCGGGCCACCTCGACCCGGCCGAAAATAAGAGAGGAGAGTTATGGAAAAAACTGGCATTTCCATTGATTTTATGCTCACCATCGATCAAATTTCCCAACTTACCGGGGTGCGCAAATCCACCTTGCGCTATTGGGAAAAATCCTTCGATGATTTCTTGAAACCCTCCCGCACCCAGTCCAACCGGCGTGAGTACACCATGGATGATCTGGACCGGGTTAAAGTCATCAAGCAATTATTGGAACAGGAACATCTGACGGCCTGCGGGGTGCGCCTGCGCCTGCAAGAACTCGCCGAGGGTAAGCGCGAAGGAACTGGGCGTCCCGCAGCCAAGTCCAGACCCGGCAAAGGACGGCCGGCGGTTTCATTGGGCGGGAGCGACTCGACTGTCTAGGAGACGGGACAGGTCCTCGCCTTGGGGAGTGACCCCAAAGACCTCGTGCCAGACCCTGGGACTCTCCATGCAGAGATAGACCAGGGCCCCCGGGGCCGCCTGGTTCAGCCACTCCCGCAGCCGGGAGTACATCTCGACCCGGAGGTTCCGGAAATAGCGGAGCTTGCCATCCGGGGCCAGGACCATTTCCTGGGCGGCGATGCGGCTGGACGGAAAGCGCCGTAAAATAAGCTGGCGCAGGGGGGGGAGAAAGCGCAATCCGCCCAGGCTGATCCAGGCAATGGCTTGAGGGGGCACCGCGGCGCTGAGGCGTTCGACCGTGCGCTGATAGGCGTCTTCCCAGCCCGGGAAATAGATCAGCGGATCAAAGTGAAAGGCCAGCCGGAACCCCGCGGCCGCGGCCCGGGTCGCCGCCTCGAGTCGCCTCTCCAGGGAAGCGGCCAGCCTTTCCTCGCCGGCGATGAGCTCCGGGGGATTGAGAGACCAGGCAAAAATGACCTGGGGATTGGGCCCCAACGGTAGGAGGCGCTCCACTTGCGGCCATTTGCTCTTGATCTCCAAAATGGCCCGAGGCCTTCCGGCAAACCGGGGAATCAGGCGCTCGTTGAGGCCCATCAGGCCGTCCAGGGCCAGGCTGTCGCCGAACTCTCCGGTACCCAGGCGCCAGAGCCGGTCAGGCTCTGCCGCCCACCGGGTTTCGAGTTCTTCCAGCAAATCCTCCACGTTCACGAAGATGGTGAGAGCAGGAGCGTTTATATAGCCCTGGAGGACGCAGTACGTGCAATCCATGGGGCAGTTGACCGTTACCTGGAGCACCTGGTAGCCGCAGCAGATATAGTCCTTGGTGCCGGGACAGGGCCGCTGGAATGGCCCTTTTTGCACGGCCAGCAACAGGGTGATCTTGGCTTCGGCCAACCACGCAGCCCGGTCGGACCCTGATGGCCTGAGGTATTCCCGGTCGGGGATCACCTCCACCGGCACGCCGGGCAGCCGCGCCAGGACGCGCCGGGTCATGGGGTAATCCCGGGCGTCTTTCTCGATTAAAATGTGGCGGATGCGGTTTACAACCATTTAGAATGTTTAACCTTGATATAGAGCGTTATGCGTAGTAATATAATAATATATTATTTTAAGCTGCGAAAGAAATATTAGGGTCATGAAGGCAATGATGTCTTTCGATCAATCCTTCTTTCTTCCAGGGGACTGTCAAGACCCGGCGTATCGAAACGTCCGCGATAACCCTAACAATAAGCTTTACTTGAGAGAGGCGAAAGCCTTTGTTGAATCACTCTGGATTCGCTATCGTGATTTAAAGGACTCAAAAAATCTTTATTTGAAAGATCCACACTGTCGCACGAGTGCTCTGAATGGCTTCCTATCTCGGTTCTGGGAAATGTACCTGGCTGTCACGCTTCACGATCATGGATTTAAATTGGAACGGTATGGGAATAAAGGACCTGAGTTCTACTTCTGGCATAACAACCGAAAAGTCTGGGTTGAAGCAGTAGCGCCTGGTCCCGGAATAAATGAAAATCGGGTCCCTGGTTGTAGCAATAGTATATTAAAAGATGTACCAGAAGAGAAGATTCTGCTTCGCTTTACGAATGCACTTGACGAAAAAAGGAAAAAATATAGCGA
>JBAZKX010000212.1:0-4925 GCA_041650575.1 Desulfobaccales bacterium | reverse complement strand
CCAGGGGCCAACGGCCCCTCACCCTTCTCAACCCCCATATGAACAATAAAAAGGCGGGGCACCGGCCCCGCCTTTATCATGCCTGATTCAATTGACTTTGGTTTAGCCCCTGAATCTCCTCCAGGCCCCCAGACCCAGGAGACTGGGGAGCAACAGGAGCAGGGTGGAAGGCAGCGGGATGACCACCGCCTGGGGAGCGCCGTTCAGGAAGGTGTAATCGCCCTCGAGCGTCATGATCTGATAATAGAGATGGAGATTATTGAGATCCAGGGTCACGCCATCTCCCACGATCAGGTTGGTGACATACAGGGCCTCGGGGTCCGGGCTCAGGTTGCGGACCTCGTCCAACAGCTTCAGGTTGGCCTCGTCGCCCAGGTCCAGGGTGCCCAGGGCAAAGTTGCTGTTCCAGCCGGCCAGCACGGCCCCGAAGTCATACCCCGCCACCTCGAAGGTGTCGTTGTCCGCAGGATTGGAGAAAAACATCCTGAGCTGGGTCATGTCAACGTTATTCGGGTTCGTGCTGGAGTTGTAGAAGTTGCTGCCGGTCATGTTGATGCTGGCGCCCGGCGCGGCGGTGAACTGGCCCCGCTCAGCAATCGTGAAGCTGTTGCTCACCGTGACGTTAACCGCGGCGTTGGTCAGGGCCAGGGTGCCGGTAACGCTGCCAGGGCCGGTGCTGCCCACGGTCAGGTCTTTGGCTGTCAGGGTGCCGCCGGACATGGTGTAACTGCCACTGCCGTCAGAGTCGGTGCCGATAGCCAGTGCATTAGAGGCAGTCAGGCTGCCGCCGGACTGGGTGAAAACGCCGCTTCCCTGGGTCCCGGAGATCAGTTTCTCGTTGCCGCCGACAATCACATTCTCGGCGCTGACCGTGCCGCTCTGGAAGTCATACGTGCCGCTGCTGCCCGCGCCCCGGCCCACCACCAGGTCACCGGAGTAATAGGTGCTCCCTATGGTATAACCCGTGACCATCAGGCTGCCGCCGGTCTGGGTGAAGAACCCGGTGCCGCCTGTGCCGTAAGCCGGATCGCCGGAAAGGGTCACCATGCCGCCCACATTGACCCGGCCCGCCGTCAGGTTGCCGTTCTGAAAATCATAGCTGCCGGTGCCGCCCGGAGACATCCCCAAGCGGAGAAGCCGGTCCACCTGCACACTGCCGTCCTTCTGGGTGAAGAGGCCGTTGCCTTCCTGGCCTATGGTCACGCTGGAGTTGCTGGTCATACTGCCGTCTTCCAGGGTGTAGGTGCCGCTGGCGCCGGCAAACCGGCCCACGTACACGGGACCGGGCACGTTCACGGTGCCGGCTTTCTGAGTAAAGGTGCCCTGGCCATTACTGCCGACATCCAGGTAGGAGGTGGTTAACGTCGCCGGCCCGTTATTTTCGTTGATCTCATAGGAGCCCGTGGAGCCGGCGTCCCGGCCCAGGGTCATCCCCCCGGCCCAGCCGGGATGGATGGCATTGTCGATGGTGACGTCACCGCCGCTCTGGACCATGCTCCCGGAGCTGCCATTGATGACGCCGATCTCGGCGTAACCGGCCAGGAGGCTGCCGCCGGTCATCTTGAAATTCCCCGTGCCGTCAAAGCCGATGCTCAGGGCGCCGGTGTCAATGCTGCCGCCGCTCAGTTCATAGTAGCCGTTGCCGGCGGCTTGCTGCCCCAGGCGCAGATAGTTGTTGTTGGTGGTGACGCTGCCGCCGCTCTGGTAGAACTGGCCGACGCCGGCGCTCCCCACCTCAAGGTTTTGTTGAACACTCAGGGAACCGCCGCCCATTTTAAAGGTGCCGCTGCCGCCTGCGCCCACGATCAGGTTCCGGACGGTAAGGGCGCCGGTGTAAAGGTTTGGGTCAGGGGGATCAGCAAAATACGGTATATTCAATCTATATTCACCGAAGGACCCCGCCTGGTTGCCCAGGATGAGGTCGCCGTCCACTTGTATGGAACCCAATTTGTGGAGCACCAACCCGGTGCCGGCGTTGCCCACGATCATGTTGCCGGTGACGCGAGTAGTGCCGGCCGCGTATGGATTGTAATCATAGTAAAGATAGGGTTGGGCAAAGACATTGAATTGGGGGGAAGGATCGCTGTTATCCCCGAGGATGAGGTCGCCGTTTACCAGCAGGTCGCCGCCCTGTTGATTGAAATGGCCCCAGCTTCCTGATTCTTTGCCAACATAAAGTGCTCTTTCTTCTCCGGGCTGTCCCACCGTGAGGCTGCTGCCTTTATAGAGCCAGGCCTCGTTGCCCCCGGCGCCCCATTCTCCCACAATCATATTGCCATGCACGGTGGTTGTGGAAATAGCCGCGGGGTTATAAGGGTCACCCAGTTGGACTGAGCTCCATTGAGTTCCAGACTGGCCGACAATGAAATCTCCCCCCACATCCAGGGTGCCTTGGTACAATTCATAGCGTCCGAAGCCTTCACCGCCGACGATGAGGTTGTTGCCGACGCTGGTTACACCGTCATACTGATAATAGTAGCCGCTGCCGGTGGACTGCTGCCCCAGGATGAGGCCTCCCGAAGCGCTGACAGTGCCGCCGTTCTGGTTGAAGGTGCCGGTGCCTCCGTCACCCACGATCAGGCTGCCGCCCAATACCCCTACCTCTAAAGAGCCCATTTCAAGGTTGTAGGTGCCACTCCCGGTGCCAGCAACGCCCAAGGTGAGATCGCCGGCCACCACATGGCTGCCGCCCGTCTGGTTGAAGGTGCCCATGCCTTGCCGGCCGATGCGCTCGTTGGCGCCGACTGCGAGGAGCCCCTCTTGGAGGTTGTAGGTGCCGCTGGCGCCGGATCCCCAACCTAGGATGAGGGACGACCGGAGCGTATTGGTGCCCCCGGCTTGGGTAAAGGTGCCGGTGCCTTGCCAGCCGATAAATTCATTGTGGCCAACCTCGAGGTTGCCGTCATACTGGTAATAGTAGCCGATGCCGTCCGGGGTGTTGCCCAGGATCAGATCATTATCGGCGTAATGGTAGCTCGTGGGGTCGTACTGGTTGAAAGTGCCGGTGCCGCTGTGGCCGATGATCTCCTGCCCGTAAACATAGAGCTCACCGTTGCCCGAAAGGTCGTAGGTGCCGCTGCCGATTACGGATGTTCCAGCCACCGTGAGATCGCCATACACCGTATGGGAGCCGCCGGTCTGGTTAAAGATGCCGCTGCCGTAGTCTCCCACCCAGTCCTGGTAACCGCCCACCACCACCTGGCCGGTATTGAGGGTCCCGCCGCTCAATTCATAACTCCCGGGGGTTGAGGGACCCTGGCCCACGGCCAACAAATCCACATTGGCCACGCCGCCGCTCTGCAGGACGGTCCCGCCTAACACCCGGTAATTAGCCACATTATAAGCAGACCCCAGCGTACCGCCGGTCTGGTTGAAGGTGGCGCCTTGCTGGATCCATAAGTCAATGAGGTTTAGTTGAGCCGTTTCCGACAGGTTATAGGTGGCATCCCAGAGGGTCATATAACTGGCGGTGGCCGTGCCCCCGCTGTGGTTCACCGTCCCGGAGAAAAGGTCGAATTCCAAGTTGACGTTTAGCTGTCCCCCCGTCTGGTCGAAGGTGCTGCCGTTATACATACTCATGGCGTTGGCTTGCAGGGACCCGCTGCCGGAGAGGTAGTATTCTCCATAGTTGTTGGCGCCCAAAGTTAATCGGCCGCTCACGTTCATCAGGCCGCCGGATTGGTCCACCGTGCCGGTGCCGAAATTGCCCACCACCATGTCACCGGCGACGTTGATGGCGCCGCCCACCTGGTTTAGGGCGCCGGAACCTGTGGCGCCGTCGCCCAGGATGAGGTTGCCATTTACGTTGGTGACGCCGCCGTCATAAAGAATTCCATAGCCGTCCAAGCCGCCATGGTTGTAAGTGCCCGAGCCCTCCTTACCGACGTAGAGGTTGCCGTTCACCTGGAGGAGGTCGCCGAAGCCCGTCTGGCCCATCTTGTTCAGGGCGCCGTTGCCGGTATCCGTGTTGCCCAGGATTAGGTCGCCGCCCACCGTGGTGGTGCCGCCGTAATGATAGACATAATTGACGCCATCAAACTCGGTTTGGCCGCCATGGAAGTAGGTGGCGGCACCGGCGTTGCCCACCATCATGTTGCCGTTCACCTGGAGGTCGCCGCCGTACTTGTCCAGCAAACCTTGCCCGGTCTGGTTTTGACCCATATTGAGGTCGGCACTTACGAAAAAGCTAGTTGTGTCCCGCTGCAGCAGGTAGCCAAACCCATTGACTCCCACCATGACATTTTGGCTCTGCAGCGTGCCGCCATTGAGGAAGTAGAAGTTCGGTTGGTTATTCGAGGGGTCCAGGTCCGAGTCCCGACCCAATTGCAGAGTATCCCCTATTGTGACGGTGCCCGCGTCATGAGTCACCGTACTGGTGGTGTCATAGGTGCCCCCCACGACCAGATTGCCGCCCGCACCCCCACCGCCGCCGGTCACGTTAAGATCATTGTTGATGGAGAGGTTGCCGAACTCGCCGAACCCGTTCCCCAGGGTGACGCTGTAGGCCGCGGCGCTGCCGGTGGCGATATTGGGGTTATAAGGAGGGGATATTGGGGGAGGAAAAGGTGGAGAGGTCCCGCTATTGATATAGACATCGAAAAAGCTGTCTGGCTCCCCGTTGCTCCAGTTTTCAGCAGTGAACCAGTCGTCACTGACACTGCCGTTCCAGGAGGTAACATCGCCCCAGACCAGAGACGGGACCCCGAAGGAAGGGCCGGCCAGGATGAGTATAAGAGTAAAGAGACCCAAGAGTCGGCAAAGTCGTGGCGTTTTCATGGCAGGATTCTCCTTTGGACGGCCGGGGGCAAAACCCTCGCGGACCAACCCCATCGCGCCCGCCCAGCGAGTAGTCAAAGAGGAAAAGCCGACATATCCGTTTTATTGTAGGGCTTATCCGGGATTCTTCCCGGGTGCGGGCCGCATCC
>JBAZKX010000211.1:0-4926 GCA_041650575.1 Desulfobaccales bacterium | reverse complement strand
TCCCCCGCACAGCAGTAAGCCGATAATAACCGCCCACGCCAGTTTCGCCCCCTTAATATATAATTTTATGGTTGTAATGCTGAAGATAATTGCTACGACAGGTATGACAATATTCAAGAGGGCTGACGCGAGCCACACATACCTGGCCTTTAGTTCAATCAACAAAATTGGGAGGTCAGGCGTAGCGTTAGCTTTCACTACTGCCACGAGTTTTTGGATAACGGAAACGGCGGGGTCAACGCTTATCTCAAATAACAGGCTGGCGAAGAGATACACCAGCAAAGGCGGTATCAGGAAGAGCAATTCCCGATAGGGCTTGAAATTTTTAATGCCGGCCATGGAGATTTAACTGCCTATAGAGAATATTCGTTAAAGAAGCATGGCAATCCGAACATCGATCTGAATAGTCGCAGGCGACGGTAGTGAGGCCTGACGCGCCAGCCAGCCTTTAGATTTGCCAACTCAGTTTTGCCGCATCACTGCCGGCGGCGTCCAGGAGCCCTTCAGGAGCGTATCTTTTGGCCAATAGAACCGCAGCATCAGTTCGAATTTATCAGCAGGGGCCGGTAGCCAGTTAGATTCCTTATCCGTGCCCGGCGAGTCCTTTTGAATGTAGAGGTCCAGGGAGCCGTCCCGGTTGTAGGTGAACCTGGACTTTGAGCTGAGCTTATAGCGGTTTAACGGGTTCGCCACCAAGAAGTGCTCGGCGTTATATAGGGTCAACGACCAGAAGCCAAGGGCCGGCGGGGCTTGGGCCTTGGGGAAGTGGAGCACGTACCGGTGGGCGCCGTCCAGCGGCTTGGCGTCACCCTCTGCCTGCGTCATCATATGCACTTCATCTTGGGGCAGGTTGGCGCCGAGGTTGACAGCGGTGAGGTAGGCCCGCTGGAGGTAATCGGTGCCATAGACCCCGGTCTTCAAGGTGAATCTCCAGCCGTTCACCGAGACGCCGGCGTTTTTCCCGTGGGCCCTGATCTTCTCCTGTGCCGCTTTGGGGGCGCGTGACAGGCCTCTGGCCACGGCCGGGTCCAGCTTGCTCAGGTCGAAATCCTGACCCGGGACGATGCCGATCTTCGCCAGCTTGGCGACCAGGGGGGCATCCGCGGCCGCAGGCGGGTTGGCCTGCATCGCTTTCGCCAGGGTCTTGAAGTAACTCTCCGCATCCATGCGGCTCACCTGTTCCCACCCCGAAGTTCTCATGTCGACGTCCGGGTCCACCTTGCCCTTGGGCGGCGGGAAGCGTTTGCCGAAGGCGCTGAGCGGTACGAGTTTGTAGTGGTCTTGAATGGCGTGCACCACCGTGTAATCCTGAGGGGTGCGGGAGCAATATGTGTGGCCGATGATCCACACCATGTTGGTGGGTGACTTTAGTTCCTTGACGCCCCGGGGCAGCCTGCCCTGCCAGCCCGGGCCGGTGATGGCGAACTTCTTTGCCTTGGTCCCGGTGGTACGCTTGCCCGGGGCGGCGAACACGTTGGTCCAGGCGTCCAGCATCTCCATCACGTAATAGCGGCCCTTTTCATCCGGGAGACTCAGGATGTAGGGCTCCTGGGAGAGGTCCAGCCAGGCGAACGAATAGAGCGTGTCCATATTGGGGTTGGGGACGCCCCGGAAGGTGGCTTCCGGATACTGTCTCTGGTGAGCGAACTGGCCCAGAGGGGCATGATTACCTTCGGGGGCGGCCACGTTGACCATCACCCGCTGGACTATATTCATAATGAGCAGGGGGTAACCGTAGATGTAAGCCTCGGCACCCAGATTGAAGGCTTCGGTTTCCCGAGCTTGATCAACAGCGGGAACCTCAACCTGCTTGGATTCCTGGGCCAAACCCGGCAGGATGGCCGACCACAGGAAGAAGGCAATGAGGACGATGGATAGCTTAGGCCAGGAGCGATGATGCCGATGGTGGTCTCTTCTCATGTTGTCTCCGTTTGTTCCCGCCTGTTAGCGTCAACACGGGTTTGAGCCGTTTCTGACTCGCCCGATTTCTTCGCTATCTCAGCGTCTCACCGAAATACTGTAGACGCCGGTGCCGCTGGGGCTAAAGTGCCGAACCCGTGCGAAGTAGATGCCCGCGGCCAGGTCAGCATCGAGGTGCGAATTCGTCCCCGGTCCGCTGTCATCGTCCTGCGCGATCAGGGCCGTTTCACTATTGGGGCCGAATAACGTGAGGAAGGTGTCCGTAATCCCGGCCGTCTCTATCGTATAAAGCCCTGTGACCGTGGCTGCGAATCGGTAGATGTCGCTCTCGTTCGCCGCCTGTATATCCCCCTGGACCGGCGGCCCATTGACCTGGATCTCGGGAATAGTTGGCTGGACTGCATCCGCCCGCACTGCAATGCCATAGGTCCCGGTCCCGGTCGGCTCAAAATGCCGGATGCGCACAAAGTAGGTGCCGGCCGAGAGATTGCTCGCGATCATGGCGTTTCTGTCCTGGCCGCTGTCATTATCCTCGGTGACGAGAGCGGTCTGGCTGTTGGGACCGAAGAGGGACATGACGACGTCTGTGGGTCCTTCGGTCTCGATGATATAGCTGCCCGCGGTCCCCACGGTGAACCTGTACGTATCCACCTCACCGGATTGACCGATGAAGGCTGCTCTTGCGGGCGCGCCCACGGTGAGGTCGATAATGTCCGGCGGCGTCACCGGATCGGTGTCATAGGTGTATCCCAAAGCCTCATGGTTGACGACGCTGGCGGGGATCACCCCCGCGGCGCCCGGCAGCACCGGCAGCATCGGTCCGGCCGGCCCGGTATAGGGCGCGGCGGTGGGGTGCAACCTTTGCCACTCCGCCCACAGGCGATCCACATTACAATGCAGCAAGAAAAAGGCGGGGTCGTTGGGGGAGGTGGAGGCGGCCGCCGACCCGCCGATAAAGATATGCACAGTGTTGTGGGCAAACTGTTCCGCGTTGGGCCTAAAGTTGGCGTAAGAGAGACTATTTCCCAGGACGGAATTGACCTGAGAGGCGGTGGGCAAGGTTCCGCTGCCCAGTTGACGCCTGAGGGCCGGACCGGGATCAAAAGGCGGATCGGTAACGTTTAAGACCCATCCGGGAAAGGCAAAGGGGCCCGTGGCCACGCGCCTGTCCGGACCTTGACCGTTGCCCCCCATGAGGTCATCGCTCCAGATGGGCGGCCCAATCGAACGATCTACCGTCCAATCCCAGTAGGGGATGCTCACCGCGGGGTCGACACTCTGCAAATCGAGTTCAAGCTGGCGCAGAAACTCGCGATGCCAGGGCAGAAAAATCGGGCTATTATGGATTCCTATCTCAAACAGATCCCGGTGCTGCATCACATACTGGTCATATCTGCCATTGGCTTTTACTTGCAGGACCGCGGCGATAAACCGGGCCTTCTCGTCCGCGGTCAGCGTTGAGGCATTTTTTCTCACTCCCATGATGCCCTCCTGAACAAGCCGCACTCGGTGTATGTGTTATGACTCGCTTGGTTCCCGAGCCGCGGGATGATTAATCGAGCTTACGTTCCCGAATCTGCTCCACCGCAATGCTCTCGACTTCGCCGCCATTTTTTCCTGCGGTGTAAACCGCGGTCACGTCGAGACTGTGAGTGCTCTCAATCACCAAAAAGCCCTCCACTCCGTGTATGAACGGTCCGAAGTCCCTGGCTATTTGGTCGCAATCCACCCTGGCAGCCTCATCAGGCTTCAATTGATCCTCAATAAATTGAGAGATTCCAAGTCCAGGTTGGGTAACCTTCTTGCGCAGCCGAACCGTCCGGTCGTTCGGGTTATGGATGTTAACCACTGTCTGATACACCCCGGGAAGAACTGAGGTGGTAGTCTGGCTGGTTCCTGGGATATTTGCCGTGCAGAGAAACTTCACGGCATACTGGAAGCCATACCCCGGGCTTTCTTGCTTCACAATTTTCTCTCGATTCATTATCCTTCCTCCTTGGAGCCACATCATTTGGGCATGTTGATCGGGGTCACCAAAGGCACAATGGGAATCCCTTGGCCGAGGTCAATGGAGCCAGGCAGCGGAACAGATTCCATCTTTTCTTCAAGGATGACGATATTGTCACACGAAACCGTGCCTTTCCCTTTACAGGTGCCGGTGAAGATCTCTTTAATCTTGCCGTCTTGGATCTTCAGGATGATCCCCTCCAAAGTCAGGGCCACCTTGATATCAAAACCAATCTTGCCCACCGGCTGGTCGTTAACCAGGATTTCCACATACGGGTGATGTTCCGAAGTGATGCAATGTTCGGCTAAAGGGACCAGGAAGCTTTCATTGGGAGGGTACCTTTCACGATCCAGGTATTTCAACAGGATCTGATATTTATTCCAGGCGGCCACCAGAATATCCGGGATGCCGATGGCTAATAAGTCTTTAAGCTTTTCAAAAATCTGATCCTTGATAACCCCCCACCCCACCCCCTTGACTTGTTTTTCGGTCATCTCTTTGAGTGCCGACACCTGCTCGCTGGACTCGAGAGTGGATAATCTGTCCGACCGTAATTCTTCATTCTGAAGAGAAAAAAATTGAGTCAAAGTAAGCGGCGCCAGGTTCATGATTTTTCCCCTTCTTCCAAGACCACGGGTCCGGAGACTTCGAGTTCCTGCTTGCCCGGGTCCAGTATTGGCTTCAAACGCACTTCTAAATCCAGGTGCAGAGGAGTATCGAGAGCAAGGTGTTGGATGCCTTTATCGGGTTCCGGCCTGACCTGAATGACCGGCATGAGCAGTTTGCCGATCAATTTTCTGGCCCCATAATATCCGCCGCCGAGAAGTGCCAACAAAACCAGGAGAATAACTTCCCAAGGCCAGCCGGTTGCCCTTACCGGTTCCCGAAAGGATATTACCATGACCACCGGGGTGCCCGGGAGCACCATCGCCCCTGGCTTGGGGGTTTGCGTGATGATGGTATCGGCTTCCAAATCAGCTATTCGGGTAACAACTTCT
>JBAZKX010000210.1:0-4948 GCA_041650575.1 Desulfobaccales bacterium | reverse complement strand
TGAGAATGGGATCCTTGCCGTTCCACAGGGCCAGGGCGAAGCAGAGCCGCTGCTTGTCGTCGGAAAGACCGGCGATGCCGTCCTCGCCCCAGCGGTAGGTCCGCGACCGGGCCTGATCGTGGGTGAAGTAGTCCCAGGCGTCGCCGCCCTCGCTGTAATCCTCCCGCACCGTGCCCCACTGCCGCTCACTCAGATACGGGCCCCACTTCTTCCAGGGCGCTTTGCCATCCCGGGCCTCTTCCAAACGTATGGTTTCTTCATTTTTGGCTGGCATGGTTCCCTCTGACATTTAGGTTTGCTATCTGCTTATTTATATTTCATGCACTTGATAAATTTGTCTGGAGCTTATTCTTTGATCTCCTGCCCCTGGGTCAAAAAAGAAACCCCCCGGTTTAGCACTTGCCCTACCATCATCACTTCCACCAAGGGGGGGTTGGTAGGTTGGTCAGATTTCCAACGTACGATAAGGTTAGCGCCAAAATCATCAGACTGCGTATCGGGTAGGATACTGATCTCTTTGCTGCTCCAAGGTTTGATCATAATTGGTTCAAATAGTAATTTTTTAATCAACTTGCCGTTCGAGTCATAGTGGTCAATAGCATAAACCGTGATTACATGTTTAGGGTCAGTATTATGCAAACAGGCCGTGCTGGTGAGGCCATAGGCATCCTTAGAACTGCCGTAACTGTGATAGAAGGTCCTATAAATTGGCACGTAAATGGTGCCGCCGGGCGACAATTCAACTGCTGCAGATTTGCAGGGCAAGATGAAATTTAAGGCAGTTGCTATCACAATCACACAAGATAATAATGCTTTCATACCTTAGCTCCTTTCAGCATTGATTTATGTCGTGACCTTGATTGCCCTAAATTTATTCTGTGAGAGTAAATGAAAGTAATACATCTAGTTAACAGCATCTTTGTGCCTTCCAAGTGTATTTTGGTTTTGAGATCCCGCGGTCTCGACTCCATTTTGCCAGCCGCCGCCCAGGGCCCGGTAGAGGGCGATGACGGAGAGGAACTCGTTGGCCCGGTCTTGGGTCAACCGCAGTTCAGACTCAAATAACTGCCGGTCTGAATCCAAAACTTCCAGATAGGGAGTCATCCCGCCATAATAGCGTTGATAAGCCAGATTGGTTTGCTGGCTCAAGGCCTTAACCTGTTTGCTTGATTCGATGCGGACTTCTTTCAGCATCCGGACTCCCACCAGGGCGTCGGAGACCTCCTGGAAGGCTTGCTGAATCGACTTTTTGTAGGTAAGAAGGGCTTCCTGTTTCACGGCCTCCGCCGCCCGGACCCCGGCCCGGAGCCGCCCCGCATTAAAGACGGGCTGAGTTATACCTGGCACCACAATATCCCAGAAATTAGCCGGCCCGGTGAATAGACTTTTCAGGGCCGCGGACTCCCAGCCGGAGGCGCCGGTAATCCGGATGTTGGGGAAGAGCAAGGCCTTGGCTTGGCCGATGCGGGCGTTGGACGCCACCAGGGTTTGCTCGGCAAAGTGGATGTCGGGGCGACGCTCCAAAAGAGAAGAAGTTAGTCCCGGAGGAATGGTAACGCTTAAATCCTGCTCCAGCAGAGACTTACCTCGGGTAATGGGTCCCGGGTTCCGTCCCAACAAGACGCTGATCTGGTTTTCTTTCTGTTCAATGGCCCGCTTCAGGTCGGGAACCACGGCTCGGGCCCCATATACTAGATTTTCAGTCATGAGCACCGGAGTAAGGGAATCCCAGCCGTAATCGAATCGCGCTTTTACCAGCTTGAGTGAATCTTCCCGAACCTTCACTGTGCGGTTACTGATCTCCAGTTGCTGGTCCAGAGCTCGGAGTTCAATGTAAGCGCGGGCCAGGTCGGTCACCAGGGTCTGGATGACAAATTTGCGGTTCTCTTCAGAGGCGAAAAACTCGGCCCGGGCGGCTTCCGTGGCCCGACGAATGCGGCCGAAGAAGTCCAGTTCCCAGGAGAGGTCGCCGAAGACGACGCCAGCCATGCGCTCCCTCAGGGTGACCGTGAACGGAGTGAAGCCCCGGGTTGAAGTGCGGAGGGTTTCCGTCTGGGCATTGGCGTTCACCGTGGGAAAGAGAAAAGACCGCTGAATGACTACCTGCTCCCGGGCCTGGAGAACTCGCTGGGCCGCGATCTGCACGTCATAGTTTTCCTGGAGGGCGATCTTGATCAGCTCCTGGAGCTTCTCGTCCTTGAAAACCTCAAACCACTTCAAGTCCCCGAAGGAAGCCTCGGCCGGTTGCGTGGGGATATCCGGTCCCCGGCCCCGGAAATTGTCCGGCACCGAATAGGTGGGCCGCTGGTAGTCCGGGCCGACGGCGCAGCCGCAAACCAGCCAGAGGATCAGAAGGATGGCCAGGGAGGTTCTCATGGCTTTTCTCCTTGATCGCCGAGGGGCTCTGGCAAGGGGGCGGCAGGCCCCGGGTGCTCCTTGCCCTTGCGGTGAGCCAATTTCTCCACCACATAAAAAGTGACCGGGATAAGAAAGATGGCGATTACTGTGGCCGCAGCCATACCGCCGATGACCGCAGTGCCCATGACCTTCCGGGCGATGGCGCCGGAGCCCGAGGCCAGGGCCAGAGGGATACACCCCAGGATAAAGGCGAAGCTCGTCATGAGGATGGGGCGGAGCCGGAGGCGCGCCCCCTCCAAGGCCGCCTCGGCGAAACCTTTGCCGTTCTCGTATTCCACCTTGGCGAACTCGACGATGAGGATGGCGTTTTTCGCCGCCAGCCCAATGAGCAGGATCAAGCCGATCTGAGCATAGAGGTTAAGCTCCATACCCCGCAGGAATATCGCCAAAAAGGCCCCACAGACCGCCACGGGAGTGCCCAAAAGCACGCTGAAGGGAAGCGACCAGCTCTCATACTGGGCCGCCAGGATCAAGAACACAAACAATATCGACAGGGCGAAGATGACCCAGGCGGGCACGCCTTCCTGGGCCTTTTTCTCCTGGTAGGACATGCCCAGGTAGTCGTAACCCATCTCAGACGGCATGGTCTCCTTGAAAACCTCCTCCAGGGCCTTCATCCCCTGGGTGGAACTGTACCCGGGAGCAGTGACGGCATTGATCTGGACGGCGCGGTAGAGGTTGTAGCGCATGGTGAACTCCGGCCCGGAGCGCTGCTCCAAACTGGTGAGGGCGCTCAAGGGCACGGAGTCGCCGTTCTTGTTGCGCACATAGAACTGGCCTAGCTGTTCAGCTGCGGCCCGGTATTCCCCCTCGGCCTGGACGTAGACCTGCCACTGGCGGCCGAAGCGGTTGAAGTAGTTGACGAAATAGCCGCCCATGAAGGCTTGGAGGACCCGGTAGACCTCGGCAATATCCACGCCCTGTTTGAGCACCTTATCCCGGTCCACCTTGACGAAGATTTGGGGCACCGTGGGAACGAAAGTGGTGGTGACCCGGGAGACTTCCGGGCGTTTCTTGGCTGCTGCCAGGAACTTCTGGGTATTCTCCCAGAGAAAATTGATATCTTTCCCGGCGCGATCCTCGAGGATGAAGGTGACCCCGCCGGCCGTGCCGATGCCCGGGATGGCCGGGGGCGAGAAGGCAAAAGCGACACCCTGGGGGAGTTGGCTCAGCTTCTTGTTAAGGCTGGCCATGATGGCTTCGTATTTCTCCTCCGGCTTTTTCCGTTCTTCCCAGGGCTTCAGGGTCACGAAGAAAAAGCCGCTATAAGTATTGGTGACGCCGCTCAGCATGCTGTAGCCAATCACCGAGGTGGTGTACTCCACGCCGGGGGTCTCCTCCATGATTGCCTCGATCTGGCGGCAGACTTCACTGGTGCGTTGCAGGGAGGAGGCGTCGGGCAACTGGACCCCGGCATACATATATCCCTGGTCTTCTTCCGGGAGGAAACCGCCGGGCAGTCTCCCGCCCAAAAGGCCGGCGAGTCCCGCCACCAGAGCCAGAAAGATGAGGCTCATTCCGGCCTTGCGGATAAAAATCCCGCACCACCCGACATAGCCATCGGTAGTGCGGCCGAAGACCTCGTTGAACCAGCGGTAGAAGCGGCTCAGCGGGCCCCGGGATTCCTTTTTAGGCTTGAGGAGCATGGCCGACAGGGCTGGGGTCAGAGTCAGGGCGTTGAAGGAGGAAATGATGACCGAGACCGCAATGGTAATGGCAAATTGCTGATAAAGCTTTCCGGTAATGCCGGGAATGAAGATGGTGGGAATGAAAACCGCGGCCAAAGACAGGGTGGTGGCCACCACCGGCCCGGTGACCTCCTCCATGGCCTTCAGGGTGGCCTCTTTGGGCGTCATGCCCTGCCCAATGTGGTGTTCCACGGCTTCAACGACCACAATGGCGTCGTCCACCACGATGCCGATGGCCAGGACCAACCCCATGAGGGCAATGGTATTGAGGGAAAAACCCATCAGGGGGAAAAAAGCGAAGGTGCCGATGAGGGACACGGGCACTGCCAGCGCCGGGATGATGGTGGCTCGCCAGCCCTGGAGGAAGATGAAGACCACGAGGATGACGAGAATAAGGGCTTCATAGAGGGTCTTGACGATCTCTTTCAGCCCCTCCCGCACCGCCTGGGTGGTGTCCAGGGCGATGACATAGTCCATGTCCGGCGGAAAGGACTTCTTGGCCTGCTCCATGAGCTTTTTCACGCCATCCACCGCCTGGATGGCATTGGTGCCCGGGAGCTGATAAAGCGCCAAGACGGCGCAGGCCTTGCCATTGAGGCGCCCTTGGAGGGCGTAAGTCTGGGACCCCAATTCGATGCGGGCCACGTCTTTCAGGCGGACGAGCGACCCGTCGGGATTGGCCCGGAGCACTATCTTTTCAAACTCCTCCGGATTCTCCAGCCGGCCCTGGGACCGGATGGCATAGGTGTATTCCTGGCCTTTGGGGGCTGGCTCTGCCCCCACCTGGCCGGAGGGGTTCACGGTGTTCTGCTTCTGAATGGCGTCGACAATCTCCGGAATGG
>JBAZKX010000209.1:0-4955 GCA_041650575.1 Desulfobaccales bacterium | reverse complement strand
TATCAGCGGTCAGCTTTTAGCTTTTAGTTGTTGGTTGTTGGTTTTCAGTTTTCAGTTTCGGACTATTTTTTTTATTATTCCAACGTTCTAAATTTTAGGATTCCTTCTGCTTTTAGCTGACTGCTGATAGCTGATAGCTGATAGCTAATCTCACCCCTCGTCGGCCTGCTGCACCAGGGAGATGAAGGCGTCTTCGAGGCTGGGCGGCACCCGCTCGATGCCGCCAAAGCCGATGTGGTGCGCCGTCAAGGTCTCTTTGATGGCCGGCTCGGTCTCATCGGGACGGGTGGTGGCAATATGCAGGCCGTCGCCGAAGACCGCGGCCTCCGCGACCTGGGGCAGGCGCTTGATCAGGTCCAGGGCGCCATCCAGGTCGTCGGGAGTCAGCGCCAGGATCGTTTCCGTCACCTGGTCCTTCAGTTCGCCGGGCGCGCCCTGGGCGATAATGCGCCCCTGGTAGATCAGCACCAGCCGGTCGCAGAACTCTGCTTCCTCCATGTAGTGGGTGGTGACCAGGATGGTCCGCCCCTCTTGGGCCATGGCGTAGATCAGGTCCCAAAAATTGCGCCGGGAAATGGGATCGACGCCGCTGGTGGCCTCATCCAGAAACAGGATGGAAGGCTCATGGATGATGGCGGAGGCCAGGGCCAGCCGCTGCTTCAGGCCCAGGGCCAGGGTGCGGGTCAGATCGTGCCGGCGGTCCTCCAGACCCACCAGGCTCAGGACTTCGGTGATGCGCTGCTTAAGCTGCCCCTGGGCCAGGCCGTAAACGCCGCCGAAAAAGGTGAGGTTTTCTTCCGCGGTCAGGTCTTCATAGAGGGAAAAGCGCTGGGACATGTATCCGATATGCTGTTTGATCCGGGCGTTGTCCCGGATAATGTCGAAGCCGCCCACCAGGCCCTCGCCGCTGGTGGGCAGCAGCAGCCCGTTGAGCATGCGGATGGTGGTGGATTTGCCGGCGCCGTTGGGCCCCAAAAAGCCGAAGATCTCCCCCCGGTAAACCTCAAAGCTGATGTTGTCCACCGCCTTGAATTTCCCGAAAAAGCGGGAGAGATTTTTAACTACAATGGCTTTTTCCCGGTCCGGCACCTTCTTCATCCTTGATCCCACGAGAGTGTGGGAAGGCCATGCTGACCTAAGTTTCGCTTGGGAGTCATGTGGACGAGCCTCGCCCGTCCCAGGCGCGACTGACGGTGAGCCGTGCCCACATTATGCAGCCTTTTAAATCCTTATCTTTTCGCCTTTTCGCCCCTCTTTTTATTCCTCTCCCCGGTTGACCACCTGGACGAAGAGGTCCTCCAGGTTGGGGGAAGCCCGTTCCATGGTGACGCCGGTGAGACCGCCCTGCTCCAGGAACTGAGTCAGCGGCCCGATGGCCGCATCCGCATGATCCACCGTGATCATCAGCCGGTCCCCCATGGCCAGGGAGAGGCGCACCAGGGGATGGCCGCTCAAGAGCTTCCTGGCCACCCACAGGTCGGAGGCCCGGGCCTCCAGGAGTTCCCCCTGAAAAGAACTCTTGATGGCCTTGGGGGTGTCCACCACCAGCAACCGGCCATGGTGCATGAGGCCCACCCGGTGGGCCCGTTCGGCTTCATCCATGTAGGCGGTGGATAGAAAGATGGTGAGGCCGGTTCCCAGGAGCCGGTAGAGAATTTCCCAGAACTCCCGGCGGGAGATGGGGTCCACCCCAAAGGTGGGTTCGTCCAGAAAGAGCATCTGGGGCCGGTGGATGAGGGCGCAGGCCAGGCCCAGCTTCTGGCGCATCCCCCCGGACAGATTGCGGGCCAGCCGGTCCTGGAACGGCGTGAGGTTGGAAAAGCCCAGGAGTTCGGGCATCCGCTGGGCCCGCTCCTCCCGGGTCACCCGGTAGATGTCGGCATAAAAGACCATGTTTTCGGCCACGGTGAGGTCGTCGTAGAGCCCGAAGCGCTGGGGCATATAGCCGATGTGCTCTTTGAGGGGCTCCGCTTGGCGGACCGTGTCGAACCCGAGGACCTCGGCCCGGCCCTCATCCGGGTCCATGATGCCCACCAGCATGCGCATGGTGGTGGTCTTGCCCGCGGCGTCCGGCCCTACCAGGGCAAAGACCTCCCCCGGCGCGACCGCAAGGTCGAGTTGATCCACCGCGGTCAGCGTCCCGAACCGTTTGGTCAGGCCTTCGATCCGAATGGCCGGCTCACTTTTGGGGTTGGTCGCCTGGCTGGCTGTCAAGGAGAATTACCGCTTCCGCCGGCATCCCCGGCTTCAAATCATAGTTGAGATTTTGCGCCCGGACCTTGCAGCGATAGACCAAAGTCACCCGCTCTTTATAGGTTTCCACCGTCTTGGGAGTGAATTCGGCCTTGGAGTTGATGAAGGACACCCAGGCCGGATACTGCTTGCCCGGATAGGCGTCGGTGGTGACATAGGCCTTCATGCCGAACTTGACCTTGGCCAGGTCGCCTTCGGGGATATAGCCTTGAAAATAGATATTATCCATATCCCCGAGGGTGAGCACCGGCGCGCCGATGGCCGCGGTCATGCCGGGTTCCATGGGGCGCACCAGGACCACCGCGTTCACCGGGGAGGTGATGGTGGCGTATCCTAAGCGGGTGAGGGCCAACTCCAGGCTGGCCCGGGCCTCCTGGTACTGGCTCCGGGCCTGCTGAACATCCTCCACCCGGAAGCCTTCCCGGCGCAGGCTGTATTCCTCCAGGGCGCTCTTGTACGTCTCCTTGGCCATGAGGAAATCGGCCTCGAACTTATCCCGGGTAAGCGCGGGTACGACCTTTCTTTGATAGAGGTTCTCGTACCGCTTATAATCCAGTTCCTTGTTGATCAGGTCAGCCTTGGTCTTGCCCACCTGGGCCTCGGCTTCCTTGATCTCCTGGGACCGGTAGCCGGTTTCGTACTTGGCCATATTGGCCTTGGCGGTCGCCAGCGCGGCCCGGGCCCGGTCCACCTCATCCTTCAGGTCCTTAGCCTCCAGCCCGGCCACCGCCTGGTTCGTGGAAATCCAATCCCCTTCCTGGAAGAAGATGTACTGGACGATGCCGGAAACCTTAAAGGCCAGGTCGGTCTCGGTGGCCTCCATGTGCCCTTGCAGGCGCAGGAGATTTTTGGGAGTCTGGTGCTCCCACCATAGCAGCCAGTAGGCCAGTCCGCCCACCACCGCCACCGCGACCAGGATGAGAGGAATAAAACGCCGGGTAATCTTCATCGGTCCTCCACGCCGGCCTGCCGCCCTACACCGGCTTGGCCTGAGATCAGCCGTTCCCATTCTATCGGGAAACGCGCCGCAAGGCAAAGCGATACTCAAGCCGCAGGTGAGAATATTCTCGGGGAGGCCCCCAAACTGTCGGGATTGGCCCGGCAGGCGTGAAGGTTAGCTGCCTGAACCTCATGTTCAATTAGTTAAACAATGACATAACTATCTGTTATAGCTAATATTATAGCTATTTTTCGACATTCCTCTCTTTTAGGCCGCTCTGTCTCCGGACCCTTCAGGACAGTTAAGCCCTATGATACAAGATATACCTAATGATTTTAAGTAATTATCAATTTGGCACATTCTCTGCAGTCAAGTTAAGTAATTGAAACAAACCCCTTGTGGGGCCTGCACGCGGCCACCGGCGGTGGCGGCCAGATTTTGACACCATTGAGGAGATGCACATGCAAGCGAAGTCATTCACCTATCTGGCGGCTCTAGCCTTAACGGTGATCATCGGCCTGCCGGGCGCGGCCTCAGCCGATACCGTGCTCAATTTCGATGACGTTCAAGGAGGTATCGTCAACTATATGGCGCTCCCTCTCTCCACCAATTATGGCGGTCTCACCTGGTCCTCCGCGAGCCCGAGCGGTTATTGGGGGGTGATCGACAACACTTCCTACCGGAACTATCCCTATTCCCCCAATTCTTACGATTTCCCCACCAACCCCAATGTGGTCATCAATGAAGACGGCCACGTGGGCGCCGCCCAAACCGCGGTCTCAAGCGCTACGCGGTTTAACTTTGACGGGGCCTGGTTCGGCGCCTGGACGGCCCATGATACTCAAAACTATTATGGGGCTACATCCCTCACCCTCACCGGCAAGCTGGGGGATACGGTCGTGGGCACTACCACCTTCGCCCTCGCTCCCGGTCTCCTGGCCTGGCAAGGGGTGAATTTCACCGGCATCGATACCCTCATCTTTGAGGCGGCTGGCGGCGCGGGGCGATATTTCCTGATGGACGGCTTTACCTATAATCCCGTATCCTCGGCGCCCCTCCCCTCCACCGTGCTGTTGCTGGGTAGCGGGATCATCGGCCTGGCGCTGCTGCGCCGCCGGAAAAAGTGCCGCGCCTGACCTTAAAACCGCTTTAACCCCAGGGGCTCCCCCGGCGTCGGCCGCGGGAGCCCCGGTTTTTCCCCGCAATCTTCGGCTTGTCCATCTGGCAGAAGCCATCATCTGCCGGCGCAAAATTGAAGTCATTTATGGATAAGCTCCAAGTCGCCCCAGAATCCTCCTTAGAGCCGCTAACAAAAGACTAACAAGTTTCGAAGAAAATTAATGGCCGCCGGCCATTGACAAGCGCCTTAAGGGCCTTATGTTTTTTGTAAACCTTATCGCTTGGAGGAGGAATTATGGCTGGCAAAACGTTTACGTGTAAAACCTGCGGGGCGGTAGCGACGGAGCCCGGCCATTTATGCAGCCCTGTTGAGGAAATGGCTACTTGTTCATATTGCAGTAAAAATGTGCCCCATGTCAAACACTACTGCAAGGGCAAGATGGAAGACCTGAAGTACGTCTGTGAGCAGTGCGGCCGCCTGGCGGTTTCCAAAGATCTGCTCTGCAAACCGGCTGAAGTGCCCACTCCCTAAGGGGGGTAGGCGAGACCGGCCAGCAGGCGAAGGCTCCCACCCGCAAGCTGTTCAATTATCGGCATCAGACCCTAAGCCGCTTCCCATACCCACCTCTCCTTATCCACCAGG
>JBAZKX010000208.1:0-4957 GCA_041650575.1 Desulfobaccales bacterium | reverse complement strand
CTTTGGGCAAAGGTGATATCTCTATCTTACCTTATCCCATTAATATACTGAAATTTATTACTTGGCATCCAGCCGGTGCACCGTATCCCAGTCCGCCGGCGGCGGCGCGGCCTCGAAACGGCGGCAACGCTCCCGGAAGGTCCGGCTGGGGCCGTCGTCGGGCGCGGCCGCCAGCAGGGCTTCGAAGACCTGCCGGGCCTCAGCGAACCGCCCCTGGCGGTAAAGCGCCAGCCCTCGGGCGAAGTCCTGGCAACGCCGGGCCACCTCCGGGTCCACTTCCCCGGGGAGGCCCAAGACCTCGAAGACCCGGATGGCGTTCTCCTTCCCCTTCACCGCCACCAGGTCCAATTCCCGGAACTCCACTGCGCCTCTGCAGGCCATGGCGGTGACTTCGCTGGCCATGATATGGGTGCCGTAAAACTTGTTGACGCCCTCCAGGCGGGAAGCCAGGTTCACGGTATCGCCGATGACGGTGTAGTCGAAGCGTTTCACCGAACCCAGGTTGCCCACGATGGCGTCGCCGGTATGGAGGCCGATGCGCATGGACAGAGGCGGCAGTTTCAGGTCTGCAAAGCGGTGATTCAACTCCGCCAGGGCCTGGGTCTGGCGCAAGGCCGCCCGGCAAGCCCGCAGGGCCTGGTCCGGCTGGTCCAGGGGCGCCCCCCAGAAGGCCATGATGGCATCCCCTTCGAACTTGTCCACCGTGCCCTCTTCATCCAGGATAATCTCGGTCATGGCGGACAGGTAGTCGTTGAGCAGCCCCACCACGGTTTCGGGACTGAGGCGCTCGGAAATGGTGGTGAACCCGGCCAGGTCCGAAAAAAACAGCGTGACCCGGCGGCGTTCGCCGCCTAATTCCAGCTTTTCCGGGTGCTCCAGGAGATGCTGGATGACCGCAGGAGACATGTATTGACCGAACATGCGCCGGATATAAAGCTTCTGCCGCCCTTCGGTGGCATAGCTGAAGGCCGCGGCCAGGGTGAAGCTTAACGCCAGAGGCACCCCGGGCACTATCGGATCGGCCCACCAACCGGCCCAAAAGGCCGCCACCGAGAGGCTCAGATAAATCAGCGCCAGCCCGATGAACACCGCCAGGGTGACCGTCAGGCTGGAAAAGAACAGCACCGCCAAGACCATGATGGTCGCCAGGACCACGACGCTGGCCGCGGCAACCCACCAGGGGACCGGACGGAGAAAGTCGCCCCTCAGGAGGTTATCCAGCAAGGTGGCGTGCACTTCCACCCCCGGGTAAATGGCGGACACCGGCGAGGCCTTCAGGTCCAGGAGCCCCGGGGCGGTAAGCCCCACCAGGACCCACTTGCCGGCCAGGTCCTTGATGGGGTAGATGGGCGGCAGGCCGTGCTGGACGCGGGTCTCCGAGGCGATGACGTTGACCGCGGAAAAACGCTGGTGGCTCCGGCTGGGGCCGCGATAGCGGAGCAGGAAACGCCCCTGGGCGTCCAGGGGAATCGAGGCGCCTCCCACCACTAGGGCGCCGGGCTTAAAGCTCAAGGCCCCCGGGTTGCCAAACCGGTGAAACGCCGCGAACCCCAGGGTGGGCAGCCACTTATCCTTGAAAGGCACCACCAGGGGCACGCGGCGAAAGACGCCGTCCGGGTCCGGGCTGGACTCCACGTTCCCCAGGGCCTGGGCCGCATCCAAAAGCGGCGGGATGGGGGTGATGACGGCCCGATAGCTGGGCTGGCCTTGGGGCGGCGGTCCGGGGAGGGCGAGTCCGGCCTTCCGCAGCAGTTCCGGCTCCGAAGGGGTGGGAGGCTTGGCCTCCCGGGACAGGAAAAAGGGCAGCGCCACGTTGCCGGCCGCGGCAGCGGCCCGGGCCAGAAGCTGATCGTCTTCGGGGCCGTAGGATGAGGCCTCGGTGAACAGGATGTCGAAGATCACCGCTTTCGCCCCGGCCCGGCGGCAATAGTCGATGAGGGGGCCATAGAGCTTGCGGGGCCAGGGCCAGGTGATCCCCTGGCCCTTAAAAAAATCCAGATCGGGCTGATCCACCGTCACCACCACCACCTCGGGGGAGGCGGCCGGCAACGGCACATGGCGGAAAAACAGGTCCAGGGTCTTGAGGCGAAAAGGCTGGAAGGCTCTAATGATGAACAGGCTCAGGATAAGGGTCACCAGGATCAGCCCCACCGCCGCGGTGACTTTATTATGCCGGAAAGAGAGGGGAGATTTGGCCAAGGGGCTTTATTCCTTTTGACGCCGGGCCGACTACCCCGGCGCTAAACGCAGAGGTTAGGGGTGAACCATTCCCGGGCGCGGCCTTCCCTTAAGGCGGATACGGTATTTCTCCACCAGACGATGGGGATGGTACGACGACTTGGCGGTCCTCAGGCCCGGTTCCCCCAGGTCCTGCTCCCGGTTGATCAACTCCACCCCGGCCCAGGCCTGCTGGGTGAACTGCTGATTGATCACGGCGTAAAGGTCCCGCAACTCCGGGTCCGCCTTTTCCAGATGGATGACCGCGGTGTCCTTATTCAACAACTCGCCGCAGGAAAAGGCCTCCACCCGGCCATCGAGGAGAATCACCGCGCCCTTAAGCGAAAGGGCCTGAAAATTGTTGAGGACCGCCTTGATGGCCGCCCACTCCCCCATCAGGGTCAGGTCTTCCGCACACCGTTTCACCTGGCACCACCTGGCGCACAGGTCCAGGCAGGCGGGCAGATGCTCGGCTCCCAGCGGTTCATAGCGGAAGCGGTACGCCCGGGAGAAGCTGTTGATATGGTTGCGCTGGGCATGGTAATTGCCCCCGGCCAGGTGGATGAGGTCGTCGGTGCGATACACGTAATCGAAATCATCTCGCACCGGCTCCACCACGAAATCCGGCAGCCCGGCCAGTTCCGCGGCCAGCCGGGGATCGGCCCGCTCAATGGCCGGGTCGGCCGCCCCGGCTTCGTCCTTAAGCCAGCCCAAGACCCGGCGGCAAACTTCGGCCCGGGGCGCGGGTCCCACGGGCGGCAGGGCCCAGGTCCGGCCGGGCGCGGTCCCCACCACCACGAGGCAGTCCTCGTCCAGGCGCCACTGATAGCCATAGTGGGACTGCCACATGAACAGATTGGTGAAGGTCAGCTCCGAGGTCTCGGGCTGGTAGTCCCACAGGCGGGGGTGGATCACTTCCCGGTCGGCCATGACCAGGGGTTTGAACCGGGGGAACCCCGGCAGGGTGAGGGAAGCTTCGCTAGAGGGGAACGATTCTGCCATTATCCATAACCAGCACGTGGTCGGCCAGGCCTTGGGCCTGACCGGGATCATGCGTCACTAGTATTATGGTCGATTTTTCGGCAGTTTTCATGTTTAAGATGATTTTCTCAATGATCTCTGTATTTTTTGGGTCGATGTTGGCAGTTGGTTCATCGAGAAAAAACACTTCCGGCTCGATGACCAGGGCCCGGGCGATCCCCAGGCGCTTGGTTTCACCGCTGGAGAGGTTGAGGGCGTTCTGCCGGCGCTTGTGGACCAGGCCCACGGTGATCAGCAGGTCATTGACCCGGTCCTCGATCTCCTGGGTGCTCCGGCCTCGAATCTTCAGGCCGTAGGCCACGTTGTTGAACACCGTGGTGTTGAAGACGCCGATTTTGGGCAACAGCAGGGTGAGGCGCCGCCGCAGGTGCAGATCATGGGGGAGGACCGCGCCATTGTCTGTATAGCGTATGGACCCGGCGTCAGGAGGCTCCAGCAACGCGGCGATCCGGAAGAAGGTGGATTTGCCGCTGCCGTTGGACCCCACCACGGCATAGGTCCGGCCGGGCTCAAAGCGAAAAGAGCAGCCCTGCAGCACAGGCTGGCCGTGGTAGGCCTTGGTGATGCCGGCCACTTCCAGGCTCAATCCCATAGAATGACTCCGGAGCGGACGCTGCCCTGCCGCTGGAAAAAGCGCAGGCCGATATTGATGCCCCAGGCGATGAGCAGCAGGATGATGCCCAGAGCGATGGCCAGCTCGAACTCGCCCTTATCGGTTTCGAGGGCGATGGTGGTGGTCATGACCCGGGTATAGCCGGCGATGTTGCCGCCCACGATAATAATGGCGCCCACTTCGGCCATGACCCGCCCCAACCCCGCCATTACTCCCGCCATGATGCCGTAGCGCGCCTCCCGGACCACGGTCGTGACCTCCTGGAAGGGCGTGGCCCCCAGGGTGATGGCGGCCTGGCGGATCACCGGATCGACCTTGACGATGGCGGCATGGGACAGCGAGGCCACAATGGGCAGGGCCAGGATGGTTTGGACCATGACCATGGCGCTGGGGGTATAGAGCAGGCCCAGGACCCCCAAAGGGCCGCTCCGGGAGAGGATCAGGTACAGAAAGAGCCCGACCACCACCGGCGGCAAGCCCATGCCGGTGTTTAAGAGGCTCATGATCAGGCCCCTCAAGGGCACCCGGCGCCAGGCCAAAGTCACCCCCAGGGGCAGGCCCAACAGGGTGGCGAAGATCAGGGCCGACCCCGAGACCTGTAAGGACAGGAAAATAATGCGGAGCAGCTCAGGATTAGCGCCGAGGATGAGTTTGAAGGCCCCGATAAACCCGTAGAGGATGGAGTGCATAAGGATATGGCGGGCAGGTCAAAAGTCCGGGCTCTCGAACTGCCCCTGATATTTTTTATTATGATTCTAATTAGTTAGATTCTGCGACCCGGCGTAGGGGCGACCCGGCGGGTCGCCCTTTCCGGGCCGCTTAATTCATGCCGGTCATTATTGGGCATTGGGAATGAACAAGGCATTCCCATGCTTATCTTTGAAGGACTTGATGACTTCCTGGCCTTCCGGGGAGATCAGCCAGTTGACGAACACCGTGGCCTCTTTATTCTTAACGTTCTTATGTTTGGCCGGATTGACCGCCATCACCCCATACTGGTTGAACAGGATGGGGTCGCCTTCCAACAGCACCGCCATCTCCAGCTTGTCTTTATCCTTGGTGGCCAGCCAGGTGCCCCGGTCGGTA
>JBAZKX010000207.1:0-4969 GCA_041650575.1 Desulfobaccales bacterium | reverse complement strand
GGAAGAAGACCAGCCCATCGGCTACATCCCTCTGGACGCCAGCTTTTCGCCCATCCGCAAGGTCAACTATGTGGTGACCCAGGCCCGGGTGGGACAACGCACCGATTACGATAAGCTGACCATGGAAGTTTGGACCGACGGCAGCCTCACGCCCGAAAACGCCATCGCCTACGCCGCCAAGATCCTCAAAGAACACTTGAGCATGTTTATCAACTTCGAAGAGGAACCGTCGGGTCTGGAAGAGAAGGCCAGCGAAGAGCCGCCTACCTTTAACGAGAACCTCTATCGCAGCGTCAATGAACTGGAGCTGTCGGTGCGGGCCGCTAACTGTTTGCGGAACGCCAATATCCGCTATATCGGCGAACTGGTCCAAAAGACCGAGCAGGAGATGCTCAAAACCAAGAATTTCGGCCGCAAATCTCTCAATGAGATCAAAGAGATCCTCATGGAGATGGGGCTGCATCTGGGGATGAAGCTGGAAACCTTTGTGCCCCCCGATCAGATGCCGGAAAGGAAGGAAGAAGTCGCATGAGACACTTAAAGGCTGGTCGGCGCCTGTCCCGGACCACGGAGCATCGCCTGGCCATGCTCCGCAATCTGGTGACCGCGCTGTTGGAAAAGGAGCGGGTCGAGACTACCCGGGCCAAGGCCAAGGAGGCCCGCCAATGGGCCGAGAAGGTCATCACCCTGGCCAAACGGGGCGATCTGCACGCCCGGCGTCTGACCCTGGCGGTGGTGCGGTCCAAGAAGGTGGTGGCCAAACTCTTCGGAGAATTGGCGGAGCGCTTCCAGGAGCGCCCCGGTGGTTATACCCGCATCATCCCCCTGGGAATCAGGCATGGAGATGGGGCCCCGATGTCCATCCTGGAGTTGGTGGATCGCCCCGAACAACTGCCCAAGGCCAAGAAAAAGAAAGCCGCGGCCGGTTAACCCTGACCTCAAAAGGGACAGCGGCCCCCGGCCCCTGTCCCTCAGCAATTTCCACCGGGCCTGCCATGAGGCAGGCTCTCCCGCGTTAGCCGGGGTTAACCCCGGTTAGGTCGCCAGGCCGCCCCCGGGCGGCTGGCCTCCCGCAAATTTAATTTATCCATAACTTGTTTAGATTTTTATCAAAACCCCGAGGGGGCCGGGCGCGGCCAAAAAAAGGATTGACATCCCTTTTTATGTATATTAAGTTCCACCCAATTAAATAGGTACTTCTACCTATTTTCAGCTGGGCAAAACTACCAAATCGGCCTAAGCAAAATTACTGAAAGGTGTGCTCTCTCTCAAAGTTCTTGAGCATTACCGCCCAAGACCCGGAGCTAAATATCGGCTTTAGTTCCCTTCCGGATTGTCCCATAACAAAGGAGGTTCTGGATGGTGAATCGATTGATTTGGAGTGCGGTAATCACCCTGTCGTTGACTTTTTCTCCCAGCCTGGCTTTATCAACCCCTACCAAGACCGTTAAAAAGAAATCTACGAAGACCCAATCACGGGTCACCAAGAAGAGCAAGTCCAGCCGAAGCGCAAAGGTCTACCGTTCCCGCTCTGTCCAGCGCGACACCGAGGAAGTGGTGGAATCTTCCATGGTTCCCAGCTATAGCCGGAGTGGGGTGACGGATACCGCACCCCTGATGAAGGTTATCCCCCAACGGGATGGCAAGTTCCTGTTGGAGCCTTTGTCCGCCCCCAAGAAGACCCTGCAGACGCCGCTGTCGGAGCCGCAGAACCGGAGTGAGAGCAGCAACCGCGTCTCTGCGTCGGCTGCCAGTTACAATAAGTTTGAACCCTGGGATTTCTCCGAACTGATCCTGAGTCAGGCCAAATCCTACCGTCATGCCCCGTACGCCCGGGGCGCGTCGCTGGAAACCAGTTCGGCCACGGATTGCTCCGGATTTGTCCAGTTTATCTACCATGGATTTAAAATCAATCTGCCCCGCTCCAGCGCCGAACAGGCCCAGGTGGGGAAGGTTGTGACTCGCCAGATGGATTTTTCCAAATTGCTTCCCGGGGATCTCCTCTTCTTCAGCCGGGGCGGCCGTTCGGTGGGCCATGCCGGCATCTATTTGGGGGAAGGGAAGATGATCCACGCTTCAAGCTACCGGACGGGCGTCACGGTTACCGACCTGCGGCAACCGTATTACGAAGGGACCTTCGTGGTGGCCAAACGCGTCTTTGAAGTGAAGTATCCTGATTAGCTACTGTTTAAGCGGCGGTTCACGTCGAGTCGCCGGATAGGGTTATTAGTTGCCAAGTGAACTGGCCCAGGCCGGTCTGCCAAGCCCCGAACAGGGGGAAAGGGGAGGACCGGGTTTCCTGGGCCAGAATTGTTTTCGGGGTATGGCGGGGCCTCGGAGGCCCGGGGTCGCCGGCCCTTCAGGGCGGCAGAAATAGCCTGGGCAATTCCTTGATTTTTCACTTTATTTCGGGTATAAATTAACAGTGACAGAAGGGGCTGGGCCCCGTCTCGGTGGCGGGGAAACCAGCCGGTCGGGACCATAGGCCGCCTCGGGGGGAGGATGGAGGATCGCGCCTCACTTGATGAATGGGAAGTGCGTCTGAAAGAGCGCTATCCCATGCTGCGCAACTTTACGCCGCGCCCCTTTGGGGTCGAGATCGAGATCTTCGGGCTGAAATATTCCATTTCCGCCGGCGACCGGGATGTAATTCCGCCTTTCAAGATCACCAACCGTTCCCCCGAGGGGATTTTGTTGCCCCGGTTGTTTGAAGAGCGAGGCTTTATCCTCAACGGGTTTTCTCCCGATGCCCCTTATGAAACCTGGTCTTTTGTGACGGACGACTCCATCAAGGGCGCGGGCGGCGGTGAATTGGTGAGCCCCATTCTCTCCGGTGTCGAGGGGCTGGCCAAGATCTATCAGGTCCTCGAGTTGCTCCAGGAGTTTCCCGAGATCCAGGTGAATGAAACCTGCGGTTTCCACGTCCATCACGGGGTTGAAGCGGAAAAATTCGGTAACCCTGAACTCTTCCAGTTACTGAGAATTGTGGCGATCTTCGAAAATTACATTTACCAATTACTCCCGGAGCAGCGCCGCGGCGCCGAAACCTGCCGGCCTCTGGAAATCGACCTCCACGAATGGTTCCGGCGGAACGGCTCCGAACGCCGCACCCCCCTGGTAAAAACCCTCTGGTATTCCCCCGAGAACCGGGACGACTCCAAGACGCCGCCCCAGCGCAAGAATCATCCCACCCGTTACCATGGCCTCAATCTGCATTCCTATTGGTACCGGGGGACCATTGAATTCCGCTATTATCCTTCCGTTCTGGACCAACCGGAAGAACTGATGCAGTGGATAATTTTTACTCAATTTCTGGTGGAGTGGGGGGCGGGACAGCGGCCGGATCTGGACTATGTCGCCAAACCCAATAAATGGCTGAATATGTTGTACAAGATCTACCTGGGCACCGGCATGATGGACCACATCCGGTTTCCCAGGGGAGCGGGAGACAAGAAGGCTAAGTTATGAGCACCTCTGGACTGCAAACCCATGATTTTTTGATGCGGTTGGAAAAAGCTGGGGACAGCCTGCCGCCCCTCTTGCTGGAATTAGCCGCGGTGATGAAGCAGATGGTCGAGACGATTGCCCGGCCCCAATTGGAAGATATCCAAAGCCTGCACGCCGAGCTGCTCCGGTTAATCGGCGACCCCCAGCGTTTGCGGGACATCTGCGGCACCGAGGGCCAACTCTGCACCCGCTGCCCCTTTGGCGCCTATCTGCCCTCCGGCTTCCCCTATGCGTCGGAACAGCAGGCCCTGTGCCTGCCCTGGATCGTCATCGTGCATCCCCATCCCACCCCCGCTGAGACATCCCCTCAATAAAGGCAGGCCGCTTAGCCGGCGGCGTCTCCGAGGCCCAAAAAGGCCCGCAAGTCCGTGAGCTCGGAGGAGGCGGGCTCCGCCGGCAGATCCCACAGGACGATGAGCATGGCCCCCATGACGCCGTCACCCCAGGAGCAACTGCATTTGACGGTGGGTTCCAAGCGCGGCGGGCCCAGGATTTCCATGAGGCGGGCGATGAATTCCCGCCCCTGGGTGGAAGCCGGCAGATTTAAGGAGACCTGGTCCCGGTAGAGGGTGAGGGAGAATTCCACCTCGCCGTCGTCCGCGGCATGATTGCTGCCCCGGGCGCGGCCTTCCACCAGGGCCACCTTGCGGCGCTCTTCCAGGTTATCCACTGCTATGTGCCATTCTTGGGGCATGAGGCGCCTGGGATGCCGGTTGCGCTTTAATTGCCGGCCAGAAACTATTTATCCAAAAAGAAGGTCTGCCGCCAGCGGTGATCGCCGGTCAGGGCATGGATGAGCACCGCGCCGCCATGGATGGCGAGAAAACCCACCAGGAGCCACGGCCCGAGTTCGTGCATCTCCTTGAGGATGTGTGCGAACCCTCCGGCCTTACGGCCCGGGGTGAGGAAGAGCGCCATGAGGCTGCCGGTCACCGCCATATAGGCAAAGACCGCCAAGCCGAAGCTCTGGACGAGGCCGGCCAGGCCCTGGTGAGACTCGCGTTCGGGCAGTTGCAGCCGAAGCAAGTTGAGCAGGTCTTCCCCCGCCAGCCTGAGGCGATCCCGGGTGTACGGCACCCACTGGCTGAAGCGGGCCTCCCGGGGGCCAAAAAAGCCGTGCCAGAGACGCCAAGCCAGAAAAAAGCTCAGGGTCAGGCCCAGCCATTTATGCAGGCTGAATCCCAGGTGATGGATCCGCTTATAGTCATCGGCTAAGAAGCCCGTCAGCAGGGCCAGAACGCCAAAAACCACGAGACCCAGGTGGATCACCCGGGTTAGTTCGTCCAGGTCGATTTTTTCAGCCGGGGTCGGCGTATCGTTCATAGGGTCGCCTCTTTAACGGCGGAGAAGGAAGTCGGCCGGAGCGGCCGAAAAACGCACCCCCTGATCAGACCATTTGCTTCAACCGGGCGGCAAAGCCGGGGAGCTGCATGGCTTCATCCACCCGCCCCAGGCCCAAGAG
>JBAZKX010000206.1:0-4988 GCA_041650575.1 Desulfobaccales bacterium | reverse complement strand
GGTCTTGCCGATCCCCGGCAGCACGTCCCGCAGGGTCAGATATTTGATGGTCAGGGTATAGTAATAGGTGGCGCTGATCCCCACCTGGGTCACGCCGATGAGCATGCCGCCCAGGATGCCGATGAGATTGGCGGCCACGGTCAACAGCGGCAGGACCAGCATGCAGGCCAGGATGCGGGTGACCACCAGATATTTTATGGGGTTGACCGCGGAGACGGTGAGGGCGTCGATCTGATGGGTTACCCGCATGGACCCCAGTTCGGCCCCCATCCCGGCGCCGCCCCGGGAGGCCAGCATGATGCCGGCCAGCAGGGGACCCAGGCCGCGCACGAAGGTAAAGGCGACGCTGGTGGCAATATAGTTGGTGGCGCCGAACATTTTCAAAACCGTAATGCCCTGCATGGCCAGGACCAGGCCCACCGAAAACGAGGCCACCGCCACCAGAGTGAAGGATCTCACCCCCAGGTGGTACATCTGGGCGATGATTTCCCGGATGAACCAGGGCGGACGCGTCGCGCTGCGGCAGGCATCCGCAAAAAAGAGGAATAATTCCCCCATGTAGTCGATGAAGGCCATCGTTTGATGGCCGGCCCGATAGAACAAGCCGTCTTTCACCAGCTTTTCCCGATGATCTCGCCAAAGAGTGCTTAAAGGGGGAACCTGACCACGTAAGCCGCCCATAGTTTACAACTGGCTAAAACTACCTAAAAATCCGGACAGTGTCAAGGACAAAGCCCGAAGCGGCCACGGTCCGGGGAAATCGTTGGGACAAATCACATTTTCGTAATAAGTTGTTAGCATTTTGTTGCATAATATACGAAAATGGAATACATATGAATCATATTAAGGGAAAGGCCGACCTCTCGCGCCGCTAACCCTGAGAATCGGCTCAAGACCTTATTTCTTTAATTAATTTTAATCTTTTGGCCGTTTGACGGGAGCTGGACTCCCATTGGCAATTGATATGGACGAGAGACCTATGAATGACCTCAATCTGCTCTATGAGATTACCGAAACCTTGGGCGCCCTGGGGCCCCTGCCCCGCAGCCTGCAACGGGTGCTCCAGATCCTGGCGCAGAGTATGGGCATGCGCCGGGGCACCGTCACGATCCTGAATCCGGAGACCTCGGAATTACAGATCGAAGTGGCCCACGGCCTCACTGCCGAAGCCAGGCGCCGGGGCCGGTATAAGTTGGGAGAAGGCATCACCGGCCGGGTGGTGGAAACCGGGGAACCCGCGGTGGTGCCCCGGGTCAGCCAGGAACCCTTATTCCTGAACCGTACCCGGTCCCGGGGCGCCCGGGAAAAAGAGGAACTCTCTTTCCTGTGCGTGCCCATCAAGATCAATTATAAGACCATCGGCGCCCTCTCGGTGGACAAACTGCACCAGGACCTGGACCTGGACCGGGACCTCCGGCTCCTGACCATCATCGCCTCCATCATTGCCCAGACGGTGAACAACCTCCTGCTCATCGACCGGGAAAAGGAACGCCTCCAGAACGAAAACCTGAAGCTCAAGGGCCAGTTGCAGGAGCGCTACCAGATGGGCAATATCATCGGCACCTCCGGCCGTATGCGCCAGGTGTTCGAGATGATCGAGCGGGTGGCCAAGAGCAACGCCACCATCCTGATCCGGGGGGAATCCGGCACCGGCAAGGAGTTGGTGGCTTCGGCCCTCCATTATAATTCGCTGCGGTCCGACAAGCCGTTTATCAAGGTGAACCTGGCCGCCCTGCCGGAAACCCTGGTGGAAAGCGAGCTCTTCGGGCACGAACGGGGCGCGTTCACCGGGGCCTTGCAGCGCAAGCAGGGACGCTTCGAGCTGGCCCAGGGCGGCACCATCTTCCTGGATGAGATCGGCGACCTCAGTCTCAACGTGCAGCTCAAGCTCTTGCGGGTCATCCAGGAGCGGGAGTTCACCCGGGTCGGCGGCACCTCCACCTTAAAGGCCGACATCCGCCTGTTGGCGGCCACCCATCGGGACCTGGAACAGGCGGTGACCAAAGGCATCTTCCGGGAAGACCTCTACTACCGCCTCAACGTCTTTCCGATCTACCTGCCGCCCTTGAGGGAACGCATGGCCGACATCCCGGCCCTGTCGGAGCACTTCCTGAACAAGTACGCCGAAGAGCACGGCAAACCGGGGAAGCGCCTGTCGGCTCCGGCCCTGGACCTGCTCATGCAATACCCCTGGCCCGGCAACGTCCGGGAACTGGAAAACGTCATCGAGCGGGCGGTGCTGGTGTGCGACGAGGATACCATCCTGAGCGTCCACCTGCCCCCCACCTTGCAGCGCCAGGAGCCGGGGGGGGACCACCGGGGTCTGTCGGCCCAAGTGGAGCAACTGGAGCGGGAACTCATCACCGAGGCCCTGCGCCAGACCCGGGGCAACCAGAGCCAGGCGGCCCAAATCCTGGACACCAGCCTCCGCATCCTGGGCTACAAGATCAAGCAGTACAGCATTGAAGCCAAGCGCTTCCGGGCGGCGTAAATCACGAAGTGCGGGGAGAAGAGCAAGGCGGGGAGACCCTGGGTTCCCCGCCTTATTTTTCTCCTCGTTCCCAAGTGCAACTTGGGAACAAGGGGGGGCGGCGTAAGTGCAAAAGGCTGGATGCGCTCGCTTTCCCGCTACGGGATTTCGGCCTCAATCTCTATCGGACAGAGGGTCGGGCAATGCATACGGATGAATATGAGATATCTATTGGCAGGGAAATCGCCTTTTGCCGGAAAATGGTAAAACGGTTGAAAGATTCGCTCGAAAGGCGGGAAAAGCAATCCGGGATGACGGCGGAGGCGTTTCTCCAAGCCCTGGAAGAGGGAGGACTTTCCGAACGGCATCCCATAGAGAGCTGGAACCAGGAATATCAAGAGTTGCAGTACTGGCAAAAAGTTTTGACCGAATACGAAGAAGCCCTGGCGAGCCTCAAATAGTGCAAAAGGCGGGATGCGCTGCGCTTTCCCGCCCTACTGACTTCTATCCGATATATATTTTAAAAGTTTATAAAATCCTTTCTTTAAATTGGACCCAATTTATCCTATAATATGTCCATGTGAAAAACTACAGAAAAAAATCTGCTTAATGTAAGGCGCCTTAAACTCCAATATCGTCAGGCCGGAGAATGATGGGAAGGCTCCGTGCCTGCCAAATCACAATCGATTTTGGATACATCTAACCTCATGTGATGTGGAGGTGCTGAACATGTCAAAGAACCTGGCCGCGTTCGTGAGTTACGCTCACCTTGACGACGAGTACGAGGGGCGTGCCATTACACATCTAGCAAGTCGCCTCGAAGGAGCTCTGAGAGCGTTCACAGGAAAGAAGGACCAGAAAGTCTTTTTCGACCGGGCGTCTATTGACTGGGGGGACGCCTGGAAAGCCTGCATTGATCTAAATCTGACCAAAAGTTCGATCCTGATTCCGATTGTGACACCTTTCTATCTCTCAAGCGAGGAGTGCAGGAAAGAACTCGAACAGTTTCTCTCCCTGCCCGAAGGTGAGCATTGGCTTCTGCCAATTTATTACCGGGAAGTCACCGATTTCGACACACGCGACGACGCAGTTTCGAGGGCCGTGCGTAAGCACCAGTGGGATGACTGGCGGGAACTCCGGACCACCGGTCGCGCGTCGGCCAAGGTGCGCAAGGCCATCGAGAAACCAGCGAAAAGGATCCGAGACCTCCTCCAAACCGCAAGGTTGCCGGACCAATCGAGTCCCGTGGTGGTCCAGTCGGAAACCTATTCTGAATACCGTGCTCAAGCGCCAGGGGTCGAAGCCGAAGGAGACGACTGGATTGACTTTGTGCTGAATGCGCAGGCGGCAACTGACGACGAGGAATATGGACTAGCACGGGCGCTTCTTCTTAGCGCGTTGGACCGCTTTCCCGACGAGCCGGAGCTAATGCATGAACTCGCCATCGTTGACTGGTACGACGGCGCGCTCGATGCTTCCGTCGTTGAGTTCGAGCAGGCGCTGGCCAAGGGAATCGACAGGATCACTGTGCTGCAGGGTCTTGGACAGGCGCGGGTTGAGTTAGGCGATTTTGAACGAGGAATTGAGGAACTCACGGAAGTCATCGAGCATCATCCAGACCACATTGCTCGGACCTACGCGCGGAGCACCCGGGCGCTCGGTTACGGGGGGATTGGCAAATTTCAAGAAGCGATCGAGGAACTCACCTCCGCAGAGCGGGTAACGCCGGACAACGCATGGTTGCATTTTAACCGGGCAAGAGTCCTCGACTGGCTTAAAGATCCCGGGGCGAGCGCGAGCTACATTCACTCCCTTATACTCAACTCACCGCCACTCAATCGACCGAAACGGAAAATGGCGCAACGACGCCTCTTGGAGATAGGATGGCGAGCATAAGGGCACTGGTGACAGGTTTTGAGCCGTTCGGCGGAGCGAAAGTCAACTCCTCGGAACTGGTCGTAACGATGCTGGATGCTTTGGAGGAACCCGGCGTCATCACAGCTGTACTGCCGACATCTTACCGCCGAGCGGAAGCACGCATCGGCTATCTGTTGCATGCCCATCGGCCGCGAACGCTGCTTATGCTTGGGCTCGACAAGGGCGCGGATAGAATATGCTTCGAGCAGGTTGCACTGAATCTGGATGACTGCGATGCTCCCGACAACGACGGGGAAGTTCGCCTGAGAAGTCGTATTGTCGAGGGAGCTCCTGTCGGGTACTGGAGTTCGCTGCAACTCGACCGCATGGCCGATGCCGCCCGTGACCTGAGCGAGGATGTGCTATTCTCGCATGATGCTGGTGGCTACATCTGCAACCACGTCTTCTTCATTACGGCACACCTGGTGGCCACAGAGTTTCCCGGCAGCCGCTGTGGCTTAGTACACCTCCCTGCCATACAAGGGGCAGACGAACGCCTGTCACGACTCGTCGACATCGTGCGGATTTGGATCGCAGAATAATAGCGGACATATTTTTGGCCGATAACCGAAAATTGAGAACCAAAAACCGATAACCGCCT
>JBAZKX010000205.1:0-4996 GCA_041650575.1 Desulfobaccales bacterium | reverse complement strand
CTTCCAGGCTTATGGTTTTAATCATGTTACCTACCTCGAAACTCGCCCCGGTACTGTCTTGCGCTTAACTCAGCATTGGGGGGCGGTCATTAAGGTGCGCGTCGTTTTCCAAGGAGTCCAGCTTCAGGCCTTGCGACTGGGGTGACCAGTTCATGTCATCCCAGACGATCTCCCTGGCGGCCTTGAAGTAAGCCCCGCCGGCGCAGGGACGACACAACGGCAAGCCGTCCTGGATCACTTCCCGGTGATCCCGGACCACCTGGCCGCAGCGGGCGCAGGCCACTTTGCGGCGCGTCGGCCCCGGCAGGTCGTAGGGGCTCAGGTCCACTTCCACCTCCTGGACCCGGAACAGGACGCTGTCCGGCATGACCCGGTAGGCGGCCAGTTGCTGGCTGCGTTTATCAGGTTCCTGGGGTGCATAGAGCGGCGCCAGGTCCCGGGCCTCTTCGGTGGAGATGACCCTGAAGGCCCGGCCGGTTTCCAGGTTAATGAAGGTGGCGGCCATAATGCCGTAGTCCACGAACTTGAGGGACCGCCGCCCCAACTTGACCCCAGTGACGTGCGCCACCGCGTCGCCGGTACAGCGGTCCATTTCGATGTAGACGATGAGCTTTTTGAGCTGATGGTATGGGCAGGGGACGTCAAAGCCGATGAGGCGGCACCCCAGCATGGCCAGGCGCACCCCTACGATTTGCCCCGGACAGAGGTGTCCGTGGGCGGCCACGGAGGCAGCCAAGAGTTCTTCAAACAGGGTCAGCCCGTTCCGGTTCACTGCCCCACTCCTTGGGCCAGGGAGGCGTCGGCGACCCCGGCGACCGGGTAGATGTCTGCCGAGCGGAATTGGAGATTTTCTTCCAATTGTAAAAAGAGGTTCAAGAAATTGCCCAAGAACCGGTAAAGACTTGTTTGGGCCTGGGAAGCCAGACGCTCGGCCAGAAGGCTTACCCAGGTCTCCACATGCTCTCTGAAAAAATGTTGCTGCCGACGGCGATATTCCGCCAGCAGGGGTTGATCGCCCGCCCGCATGGTATCGAGAGCTTTGCCACAGAGATAAGCCATGAACTCCAGCTCTACTCCCACATGGTCGGGCAGCTCGGTGAACCCGTCGTTGGGGCCCAGACCCTCCTTCAGGTAGAGCCGCTCCACGGCCGCGGCCTCCGGGCCGCACAGGCGGCAGCGGCCGCCGGCGCCTTGGGCCCGGTAGACCGATTCATAGGGGCTCAGGTAGCAGGTCCCGGGAACCCGGAACAGGGCCTCGAAATCCAGGACGGCCTCTTCCAGGGTCAGTATGCCTTCCCGGGCCTCAAGACCCACCTTGGCCAGTTCTTCCCGGTAGGCGGCATCCGGGAAGATTTCCCTCAGATTAGCCATACCTTCATCCGAGACCAGTGCCTCCAGGAATTGCTGGCTGGGTCCCCGCAGGAAGGCCTGGCCGAAAAAGCCGTACAACGCACTCCGGGCTTCTTCCCAATGGATCTGTTCGACATCCCTCATGTTGGTCTCCCGGCCATCAGGCCTTGCGAATCCCCACGCGGCTATCATAAAACGAGGCGCTGCCGCCGATGGGGTCCGTCATGCACACATCTTTAAGATGGGGGTCCACAGTCATGACGGGGTTGGCGGAAGCGCCCCGACCGATCCAATCTCGGGTCGGGGTATCTTTGCCGTCCAATTTGAAGGATTTGTCCCCATATTGCCAGTGCCCCAGGGAATGGGGAATGGTCACGATTCCCGGCCGCATGCCCTCGGTGACCATGGCCTTAGCCTTGACGCCGTCTGGGTTGTCCTGGGCGAAGACCGCCACCAAATCCCCGTGCTTTATGCCCAGCTTGGCGGCATCCGCGGCATTGATCTGAATCCATTCCTCCGGGGTGATCTCCATGAGCCAGGGAGCTGCTGCCGTCCGGGCCTGGGCGTGGTAAACCGGATGATAGGTAATTAACCGGAAGGGATATTTCTTTTCGTCCCTGACCACCGGCCGGCCCATGGAATCATGGATAGGGTCATAATAAGGCAGGCCGTCGAAATATTCCCCGGTCATGGAGTTCTTGGTGGTGGCCAGCTTCTCGTTATAGATCAGACAGATCTTCTTGTAGGCATGGTTGGTGTGATCCCCTTTGTAGGCCTTGTCGTAATCCTCGAAACGGCCGCCCCGGTCCATAACATACTTAATCTTCTCCGCCTCGGTGGCCCCGGGAACCGCGGTGTTTTCCTTGTCGCCGTAAGCGATATTGGCCACCATCTTTTTAACCCAATCCCAATGGGCGACCAGTGGATCGCCGGGGCCGAAGCCGTCTTTGCCATACCCGGGCAGGCCCATCTTGACCCCCAGGTCACAGAAGATCTGCTCCATGGTCTTGGTGTCCTTGTGCACCGGCTCCACTACCGGCTGGCGCACCCCGCTGGTCTGGGTCAGGATGGTGGGAGCCACATGAGGTGTGGCGTAATCTTCCAGGAAATGCCGGGTGGGCAGGATGTAATCGGCCAGGGAAGAGGTCTCGCCCATCACCGCGTCGATGGCGACGAACAGGGGCAGGACCTTGGGATCCTTGACCGCGGCCACCAGATGGGTGCCGGCCGGCGCCGAATAGGTAACGTTGTTCCAGTAAGTGATGAGGATCTTGGTCTGATAAGGATACTTGGCCCCGATGCTGGGAAAGACTTCGTGATAGACGAAATCGAAGGCAAAGGGGTACCAGGGGCGCTGGGCCGGATAGCCGTTTTTCTTGAACTCGGTGCTTTCCTCGTAGTTGTGTTTGTTCCGGTCAATGGGAATCCCGGAAGCTTTCACTTTCCCCGGATGGAGCTTGGTTAGGTTATAGGGGTTGGCCGGCTGGCCACCCATTTCGTGCCAGTGGGAGCCGCCGTGGGCCTCGCAGCCGCCCTTCCAGGAAAGGTTGCCAAGGAGAAAGTTCAGGTTGGCCAGGGTCCGGGCGTTGTAGGTGCCGTTGGTGTGCTGCACCGCGCCCCGGTAGAAGTCGGCCACCGCCTGCCGGCCGAAGGAGGAAAAATCTGATGCGGTCCGCTCGATGACCGCCGGGTCGAGGCCGCAGATTTCGGCATATTGCTTCACGGTGCGTTCACCGACCCGTTCTTTGAGCATGGTATAGACGGTTTTCACCGGAACCCCGTTCACGCTGCCGGTGTATTCCAGGTCGGCGGTAGCTACCGTCCGGTTATCATGGGGGGCGCCGTCTTTCCACACCACAAAGCCCTGGTCGTCGCCCGGGATCTTGGCGTCCGCGGGACGCAGGAGCTTGCGGTTATCCTGGCGCACCAGATAGGTGGCGTTGCTCCAGGTGAGATGTCCATCGGCCTCCGCCGCCTTTTGATGGGGAAACGACAGATAGCGCTTATCCACGCGGTCGTGGTCAATCATCCAACGCATCATACCCAGGGCAAAAGCCGCATCGGTGCCGGGCAGAACGGGAATCCATTCCGAGGCCTTGGCCGCGGAGTTGGAGAAGCGGGGATCCACAATGACCAGCTTGCCGCCCCGCTCCCGGAAGAAGTTGAGCTTCCGGGCCAGGGCCTGCATGGGAAAATTGGCCTCATAAGGCGTGGTGCCGAAGAAGATGATGTACCGGGCGTTCATGATGTCCGGTTTGAAATGGGCGCTGCCGTCGCTGCAGAGCTTGAGACCCACGTGGTGGGAGGTTTCACAGATGGCGGTATGATCCATGCGGAAGTTGATGGTGCCGTAAGCGTCTCGGAAAAACCGGTCGGTGAACTCCTTTTTGCCGTGCTGGATGCGGCCGGGCATGAAGACCACCTGGTTGGCCTTGGGGCCCAGCTCCGGCGCCTCGGCGTCAATGGGCGTCTGCAAGTCCCGGCAGGCCGCCAGGCCGTCCACGTGACCCTCGCCGAAAAGGTCGCCGCCCTTGATGATCTCCTCAAAGGCCTGGTCCCAGGTAATGGTCTTCCATTGGCCCGACCCCCGGGGCCCCACGCGCTTCAAAGGGTGTTGGAGGCGGAAGGGATCATAGAGCGTCTGCATGGTGGCGCCGCCCTTGGCGCACACCGTGCCGTTGACCTTTTCCGCTTCCTTGGGGTCGGTTTTGTAGGACAGGTGGGGCTCCATGTTGTTGGGGTGATAGGGATTGCCGTCTATCTTCACCAACACGCCGTCCACCACCTTGCACTGCAGGCCGCAGTTGCTGTGGCAACCCAGGCAAACGGTGCGTACGAACTTGACGTTGGGTCCGCCTACAGGGTCGATGTCCGGCCCGCCGCTGATCCAGCGGGCCGGTTTCTCACTGGCCCGCAAACAGCCGCCACTGGCCGCCAGAGCCCCTACAGCCAGAACCCCTTGGATAAATTTTCTCCGGGAATCGTCCATCTCAAGCCTCACTTTTCTGGGAAACTGGATTTTCATAAGGCAGGATCTTGTAACTGGCATAGAAGAGGATGAACAAGACCGCCACAATAATCAGGCCAAAGGCCGTCCTGAAAGGCTCCGGGGCCAGTTGTTCCCACTCCAGGTGGGTTAAAGGAATGAGCTGGCTGCCGACGGAAAGGTTAGCCACCGCATAGAAGGCTCCCAGCAAGGTCGCCGCCCCCGCCACCAGAGAGGCCAGGGGGTTCTCTCGCAGGGATTGGGAAAACACCAGGGCCAGGGGCACCAACATGCCGATGACCACCTGGAAGGCCCAGAAGTAGAAAGACCGGGGGCCACTGAGAAAGATATAGGCGGCCAGTTGGCCTCCCGTGCCAGTGAATTGGAGTTGTATTAAGTAGAGGACCCAAATGACCAATTGGGCCACCAGGGCATACTTTAAGATGACCCCGAAGTCCCCCAGGAAACGATTCTGCTTGATCAGGGCCGGTTGGGCCGGCGGGACGGTGGCGGTTTTGAGGCGGCCAAAGAAAATCATGAACCCTGCTCCCGAAGAAGCCGCCAGGCTTATAAAGATAAAGACCATGGACAGGGAGCTCACCATGACCCGGCCCTTGAAGGCAGACAGCCGCATGCCCACGTAGATCAAGGCCAGAAAGG
>JBAZKX010000204.1:0-5027 GCA_041650575.1 Desulfobaccales bacterium | reverse complement strand
CACTGCGGACCGGAACTCACCGCGGCCCGCTTGACGGCCAACAATCGCATCCCGCCCCTCACCGTGCGGGTCAACACCCTAAAGACCGATCCTGCCGCGCTAAGGGAGCGGTTGGCCACGGAGGGGGTGACGGCCCGCGCCGGTCGCTTTTCTCCCGCGGCCCTGATTTTGGAGACCTGGGAGGCCCCTCCCACCTCGCTGGCGTCGTATCAAGAGGGTCTCTGGCTCTTCCAGGATGAGGCGGCGCAACTGGTTTCTTATCTGCTGCCCATCCGGCCGGGCGCGCGGCTGGCCGAGATCGGCGCGGGCCGGGGCGGCAAGACCACCCAGGTGGCCGAAGCCATGGCCGATACGGGCCTTTTGGCCGCGGTAGACAGCCATCGGGGTCGTCTCCATGAACTACAGATCAATGTGCGGCGCGCCGGGGTGAGGATGGTCCTCCCCATCCGGGCGGACGCGGCCGCGGCCCTGCCCCTCAAAGCCGCGAGTCTGGACGCCGCGGTCCTGGACGTGCCGTGCTCCGCGCTGGGCATCCTGCGGCGTCACCCGGAAATCAAGACCCGCCTCCGGGAAACAGACCTGGACACCTTCCCCCCCCGGCAGCGGGGCATGTTGGAAGAAACCGCCAGGGCCTTGAAACCCGGCGGCCACCTGCTCTATATCACCTGCACCACCGAACCCGAGGAAAATGAGACCCAGATAGAAGCCTTCCTCTCCCGGCACCCGGACTTTCACCTGGCCACCGACCCCGGACGCCTGCCGGCCCCCGCCCGTGATCTGGTCCAACCTCCCGGTTGGTTCCGCACCTCGTCCGCCGATCACGATCTGGACGCATTGTTTGCCGCAGTGCTGGCCAAATCTTGAGATCGGACCAGGCGTTGCGATGGCTGTTTTAGGTATTTTTGCTAAGACGGTTTTAGGTATTTTTACCTAACGGTTTTCGGTAGTTTTGCCGATGGTGGAAAATAACGGAATTTATAAACTAGGCGCAGTTTTCCGATAGCAGATAAGAAGTTTGGGCCAACCGATCTAAAAAAAAACCGCAGAAAGGATATCAGGATGATTACGGTTACGGATTGCGGCTGCTCTGAACACCACTCTTGCCAGTTAACCTTCAACGGCGACCAGTCCTGGATGGTGGAACGGCTCATTGCCAACCTCTGCATGGATGGAGAAGGCTATACCTACGTCTGCGAGTCCGGCCACACCCATCGGCTGATCCGCGGCTTGCCGAAGCCCAAGAGCGCGGTAATTCCGACGGGATATGGCGATATGACCCGGGAGAGGCTCATCGAACTTTTGGCTTAGAGGCTGGCAGGATGGCCCGGTCAGGCGGGATTCCGCAGGTTTTCCTACCGGCTTCAGGGCTCCGTAGCCCGGAAGGCAGTGGGCAGATTGAAAAATATATTTTTATTTATTAAAATAAAATACTATACAATGCCATCAATTAATATTATAATATCTCCAAGTCCATCTCGCCACTCAAAAGTATGGGCACAGGATATGCCCTATGGCCGGTTATCTTAGTTCATGGAAGGACGATGAGATGCTAAAACTTTCCGATTCCGGGTGCCGTCTCCACGGTGCCCGGCAACTCACCCTGGGTGGTATTACCGGCGCCATCATCAGGCGGCTGGTCACCAACCTCCCCGTGGAAGGTCAGAGGTATATTTACATCTGCGAGTACGGCCACACCCACACCGTCCGCCTCCAGCAACCGGGTGAGACAGTCTTAAGCCCCTGTCACTATTGAGAGTGCCCTAACAGAAGGTTGGAAAATCGCCAATCTCTCAAGATTGTCATCCGAGCGCCGCGCAGATTCCCGTCTGTTCAGATGATGGAGACGCGTGATCTGCCTTCGGAATGACAAAAAATCGATTTCGAGCGCCTGCTGAAGGCGCACCATCCCCCATCAGCCTTCTCTCCAGTTAATCTGACTCCGACTGCATCTTGGCCTTTCTATCCGGCCCGCCTGATGATATATTTTCTCCATTAATCCAAGCAGCTTCCGGGAGAACTATGGCTGTCCGGTTGGAAATCGGTTGGCATCCTGACCTTACGGACGCAGAAGGGGAGGCGGTCCGCCGCCAGGCCCGGGAATATGTCGGCCTGGACCTTACCGCGGTCAGGGTCCTCAGAATTCTCATGCTGGATGTTGATCTGCCGCTGGGCACCCTGGAGGGGATCCGCACCGGCATCTTCACCCACCCCACTACCCAAATTTCAGGTTTTGAGCCCCTGGCCCGGGAGTTCCATTGGGCCGTCTGGGTGGGCTTCAAGCCCGGGGTGCGGGATACCGCCGGCGCGGTGGCCCGGGACGCCATCGAAGCCTATTTAGGCCAGTCCCTGCCTCCGGAAGCGGCCGTCTATACCTCCAAGCTCTTCCTCTTCTCCGGCGCTCACCTCAGCTTTGACCATATGGCCAAGATCGCCCGGGAACTCCTGGCCAACGATATGATCCAGGAATTCCGGATATTTTCCCACCGGGACTGGGACCCCGCCACCGGCGTGGGGATTATCCTGCCGAAGGTGGTGCTGGCCCATGCGCCGGCAGTAGCCAGCTTCGAACTCGCCTCGCCCGAGGTCCTGCGGGAACTGAGCGGACAGCGCCATCTGGCCCTCCGGGATGCCGACCTGCCGGTGATCCTGGAGTATTTTCAGCGGCCCGAGGTCCAGGCCCGGCGCGCCGCGGTGGGGCTTGCCGCGCCCACCGACGTGGAGTTGGAATACCTGGCCCAGGCCCGGAGCGACCACTGCAATCACAACACCTTCCGGGGGCGGTTCCTTTACCGGGATGTGGTCAGCGGCGAGACCCTGGTCCTGGACAACCCCTTCAAGGTCTGCATCGACGCTCCCACCCGGGAGATCGCCCGGCAAAAGCCCTGGGTGGTCTCGGTGTTGTGGGACAACGCCGGCGTCGGGAGGTTCGACGATGAGTTCTCCTACGTCATCAAGGGGGAGACCCACAATTCGCCCTCCAACCTCGAGGCCTACGGCGGTTCCCTTACGGGCATCGTGGGGGTTTACCGGGACCCCATGGGCACCGGCCGAGGGGCCCGTCTGATCGGCGGCCTGTATGGCTTTTGCGTCGGCCCCCGGGACTACGCCGGGCCTCTGAAACCCCGGCTGCACCCCCGGCGGCTCCTGGACGGCGTCATCGAAGGCGTCAAAGATGGCGGCAACAAGAGCGGGGTGCCTACCATGGACGGCGCCCTCTACTTTGACCGCTCCTATGTGGGCAAGTGCCTGGTCTTCGTCGGCGCGGTGGGCCTGCTGCCCCGGGAAATCCAGGGCGAGCCCGGGGCTGAGAAGGCCGCCTACCCCGGCGATCTGGTCATCACCTGCGGCGGCCGGGTGGGCAAAGACGGGATTCACGGAGTCACCGCCTCCTCCGAGGTGTCGTCTGCCGGCACCCCGGCCGGCCACGTCCAGATCGGCGACCCTTATACGCAAAAGAACATGCACGATTTTCTCCTGGAGGCCCGGGACCAGGGACTTTTCAGCTTTATCACCGACTGCGGCGGCGGCGGCCTGTCTTCCGCGGTGGGGGAATCGGCCCGGGTGGCCGGCGGCGTCGAAGTCTGGCTCGAAGCCATACCCTTGAAATACCAGGGACTGGACCCCTGGGAAATCTGGGTGTCCGAATCCCAGGAACGCATGGTGGTGGCCGTGCGGCCCGAAAACGAGGCCCGCTTCAAGGACCTGGCCCGGAAATACGCGGTGGAGGCCACGGTTATCGGCCGCTACACCGACCGGGGCGTCCTCGAAGTGAAGTACCAGGGCCGTGCCTGCGCCTTCATGGACCTCGCTTTCCTGGAAGAAGAGTTCCCGCCCTGGGAGTTCGAAGCCGAGTGGCTGCCGCCGGAGTCCCGCCTGCAGGAGCCGGTGCTGGGGGACCCCGGGGATCACGAGAGCCTGCTACTGGCCATGCTCGACCGCCCCAATATTTGTTCCCGGGAGTGGATCACCCGGCAGTATGACCACGAGGTCCAGGGGGCCAGTGTCCTCAAACCCCTGCAGGGCGCCGCGGCGCCGGTGCCCGGCGATGCCTCGGTCTTAAGGCCCCGGCCGGAGTCCAGCCGCGGCCTGGCCCTGAGCCTGGCCCTCAATCCGGCCTACTCCCAGATCGACGCCTTCCACATGGCCGCGGTGACCATTGACGAGACCGTGCGGCGCCTGCTGGCGGTGGGTGGGAGCCTTTCGCATATCGGCGGGGTGGACAATTTCTGCTGGCCCAGCGTCGAGTACCATCCGGAGCACAACCCCGACGGGCGTTTCAAGGCGGCCCAGTTGGTCCGGGCCTGCCTGGCCCTCAAGGACATGTGCCTGGCCTACGAAATCCCGTTGCTTTCCGGCAAGGATAGTATGTACGTGGACGGCCTGCTGCCCGGGGCTTACGGCGAAATGCACCGCATCAGCGGCCTGCCCACCCTGTTTTTCACCGCGGTGAGCGTGCTGGCCGACGTCCGCCGGGCCCTGAGCCTGGAGTGGAAGCGGCCCGGCGACCTCATCTACCTGGTAGGCGAGACCCGGCCGGAGTTGGGGGGCTCGGAATTTTACGAACTCCTGGGCTACGTAGGCTTGAGCGTGCCCCAGGTGCGCCCGCCGGAGTTCCTGGCCTATTATCGGCTCCTGGAGCAGGTGGTCCAGGGAGAACTGCTGGCCTCGGCCCACGGCGTCTACCGGGGCGGCCTGGCGGTGCACCTGGCCTTGTCCAGCCTGGCCGCGGGCCTGGGGGTGGAGGTGGACCTGAGCCGGGTGGCCCCCGAGTCCCCGGCTTACGCGGGGCTTTACGCCGAATCCGCCGGACGCTTCCTGGTGAGCGTGGACCCGGCCCAGGCCCCGCGCCTGGAGGACCTCTTCCAGGGGCAGCCGCTGACGCGTCTTGGGCAGGTTCGGTCCGATGCCACCTTTAAGATTCACCGGGACGGCCGGACGCTGCTGGAGACGCCTCTGGCCACCTTGCGGGAGGCCTGGGAGCGCCGCTTCGGGGGTCTGGTTTAAGGTGTCACGATTTTTTGATATAA
>JBAZKX010000203.1:0-5051 GCA_041650575.1 Desulfobaccales bacterium | reverse complement strand
CCCTTGATCGAACTGCGCACGCCCCCGGAGGTCCGCCAGGTGAGCGGGCTGACGGAATTCGACCGCACCCTGGGCGGCAGCGTGGTCCACGGCTCAGTGGTCCTGTTGGGCGGCGACCCCGGCATCGGCAAGTCCACCCTGATCCTCCAGGTGCTGGACCGGCTCTGCCGCGGCGGCCTCAAAGGACTGTACATCTCCGGGGAAGAGTCCGAAACCCAGCTCAAGCTCAGGGCCGACCGCCTGGGGATCACCTCCCCCGGCGTGCTGGTGGCCACCGAAACCTGCCTGGAAAACATCCTCAAGATTGTGGAGGAGATTCAGCCCGCGTTTCTGGCCCTGGACTCGGTGCAGACCCTCTACACCGCCACCCTGCCCGCGGCCCCGGGCTCTCTGACCCAGGTCCGGGAGACCGCCTTCCGCCTGGTGCAGCAGGCCAAGCTCACCGGTATCGCCACCTTTCTCATCGGCCACGTCACCAAGGAAGGGGCCATCGCCGGCCCCATGGTCCTCGAACACCTGGTGGACACGGTGCTCTATCTGGAGGGCGACCGCAGCCACGCCTTCCGCCTGCTGCGCACCGTCAAGAACCGCTTCGGGCCCACCCACGAACTGGGCGTCTTTGAGATGCAGGAAGCCGGCCTGATGGAGGTGGCCAACCCTTCGGGGCTGTTCATGGCGGAGCGCTCCCTGGAGGTGCCCGGTGCGGTGGTGGTGCCCAGCCTGGAGGGCTCCCGCCCCATCCTGGTGGAAGTCCAGGCCCTGGTGTCCCCGTCGTCGCTGGCGCTGCCCCGGCGGCAGAGCATGGGCGTGGACCCGGGCCGCGTCTCCCTGCTGGTGGCTATCCTGGAAAAGCGCGTGGGGCTGGGCCTGGGGGGCCAGGACCTGTTCGTCAACGTGGCCGGCGGCGTGCGTCTGTCCGAACCCGCGGCCGACCTGGGCGTGGCCCTGGCCATAGCCTCCTCATTCCTGGACCGTCCGGTGCCCGCGGATACCCTGATCTTCGGGGAAGTGGGCCTCACCGGCGAAGTCCGGGCCGTAAGCGCCCCGGAAGTCCGCCTCAAAGAAGGCGCTAAACTGGGGTTTTCCCGGGCCCTGCTGGCCCGGCGGCAAAAAGCCTCCCTGGGTGAGTTCCCCGGCCTGGAACTGATCGGCGTGGAAACCCTGGCCGCGGCGATCCGGAGTCTGTTTCCGTGAGAATTTTGCGGGGGAGAGCCAGGGACCCAGGTCCCTGGCCCTCTCCCGCACCCTCTCTCAACCCGTGCAAGTAGGGGCGACCCGTTGGGTCGCCCGACCGGGGGCTCGGGAGCGAGAGGCAAGGCTGATGGCTCACAAAACAAAACTACTGGTAATCCGTAGTTTATTATGTTAAATTTTGAATGGGATGACGCCAAAGCCGCTGCGAATTTTCGTAAGCATGGCGTGACTTTTGAGCAGGCCGCCTATGCTTTTCGTGATCCGTTCGCCGTGGAGTGGATTGACGAACGATCTGTTTATGGTGAAGAAAGAGTCATTCTTCTCGGTATGAGCGGTGGGCAGATTTTGAGTGTTGTTTACACAGAGCGCGGCGAGAGTATTCGTATGATCTCGGCCCGCAGGGCAACGAAACATGAGAAAGACAACTACTACTGCAAGAATGCAAGGTAATGGCAAGCTCATGAAGCGCAAGCCGAACGGCGCCGAAGAAGTCTTGCCCGTTGCGCCGGTCGCACCCATGAGTGAGGCCGACATCGAGGCCGCCGCCGTGAGTGATCCCGATAACCCGCCGTTGACGCCCGAACGGCAGGCCCAACTCCGGCCGGTGCCGCGGGTGAAGACGCTCCGCCGAGCCCTCGGGTTGACCCAGGAAGAATTCGCGGCGCGTTATCATATTCCTCTGGGAACGTTGCGGGATTGGGAACAAGGGCGTTCTCAACCTGATCAGCCGGCACGGGCTTTTCTTACCGTTATTGCCCGCGCCCCGAAGGAAGTGGCGGACCTCCTCAGTTGATGCCACAGGAGACGCATGTGCAAGACTGTCAGTGGTTGGTAGGTCCCTACCCCGGAAACCCTGAAACCAGACACAACGAAACTCCCCAGAAACACGAAAAAACTTGTAAAATGTAAATTGTCGTTTTACAATACACTCAATGATTCGGAATTTTCGGCACAAAGGGTTGCAACGACTGTTTCAGCAGGACGACGGCAGCAAGTTGCCGCCGGATATGGTGGCCCGGGTAAGGCTGATCCTTTCAGTGCTGCACGCCGCGCAAGAAATTGAGGCCGTAGATATTCCGACTTTTCGTTTGCACCCCCTGAAAGGGAATTTGCAGGGGTTTTTCTCATCAACCGTCCGCGCCAATTGGCGGATTATTTTTCGGTTTGAAGGCGGCGAGGCTTTCGACCTGGATTTTGTCGATTACCATTAGGAAAGGAGAATGCCATGGAGATGAAGAATCCGGTTCATCCCGGCCTTCTGGTTAAGGAGTGTCTTGAGGATCTGGGCTTGACGGTGGCGGAAGCGGCGGCGGCTCTCCATATTACGCGGCAGCAGCTGCATAATATCATTGCCGGTCGTAGTAGCGTCACCCCGGAAATGGCGATCCGTTTTGAAAAGGCCTTCGGCAGCACGGCGGATACCTGGCTGCGCATGCAGGTGAATTATGATCTGGCCCAGGCGCGCCAGCATGCCGCCGACATTATGGTTGAGCGACTGACGCCAAAGGTTGCCTAACCTTGAATTTGCCGCTCGTCACCTGATCTTCTCTCCCGCCAGCCAAGAAATCTAAACTTCTTCCAATCCGGATTCGACAGAAATTGCCGCCTCACTTTTCTGAAGCGGCCCGAGCTGCCTCACGGCGGACAGAGGCCGCCCTCTTACTCCTCGTAAATCAGAAACTCCCCGCGGACTTCCAGGAAACGGTTTAGGTCGTCCTCCCAGGCGGCCTCCAGTTCCGGCACGGTCAGGCCGTTTTCCAGGCCCCGGCGGATGAGGTCGTCCCCGGTGAGCAGGTCGAAGGGCAGGCGGACGGTCTCGTATTCGTAGGGGGGCTGGCGCCAGGCGAACCGGTCGGGATAGAGCCGCTGGATGGCGGCCAGCAGGGTCAGGGTGGTGTAGTAGGGTTTGAAGGCCTGCCGGTCGGTGACGTGGAGTTGGAAGCCTCGGCAGAGTGCTCCGGCCCACTTATGGAAGGTGGGTTCGAAGCAGGCGGTCCGCAGGATCACCCCGGGCAGCTCAATGCCCTTTAGTTGATCCAGGATGCGCCCGGGTTCCAGGAAGGGGGCGCCGAACAGCTCGAAGGGCCGGGTGGTGCCCCGGCCTTCGGAGAGGTTGGTGCCCTCCAGGAGCACCTGGCCGGGATAGACGAGGGCGCCGTCCAGGGTGGGCAGATTGGGGGACGGCAGCACCCAGGGCAGGCCGGTGGTGTCGAAATAATCGCGCCTTTGCCAACCGGCGGCCGGAATCACCTCAAGGTCGCAGCCGATATCCTGGGTAACGTTATAGTAGCGGGCCAGTTCCCCCAGGCTGAAGCCGTGGCGCATGGGCAGAGGGTAGGGCCCGACCAGGGAGGCCCACTCCGGCCTCAGCAGGTTGCCCTCCACCGCGCTACCACCGATGGGGTTGGGCCGGTCCAGCACCACCACCTTTTTATCCACCGGCGCCGCGGCCTCCATGACCTTGGCCAGGGTGGCGGCAAAGGTGTACACCCGGGCGCCCACGTCCATAAGGTCAACCAGGATCACGTCCACCGCGGCCAGGGCCTCGGCCGGCGGGCTCAGGCGCGGCCCATAGAGGCTCACCACCGGCAGCTTCAGGACGGGGTCGGCAAAATCGGCTGACGCAATCATATTGTCCTGTTTTTCCCCCAGGAAGCCGTGCTGGGGACTGAACAGGACCCGGAGTTGGCCGGGAAAGCGGCGGGCCACAAGGTCCCGGGCGTGGGCCAGGTCGGGGCCGATGCTGGCCGGGTGGCTCAACAGTCCCAGCCGGGCCTTTGCTGCCCAGGCGGGCGGGTCCCGGAGTAAGTTTTCCAACCCTGAGGTCACCCGTGCCATGGCTAGCCTCCCCCCGGAGCATAAAAAAAGGGCCGGAAGAGTGTCACAGATTCTTCCCAGCCCTCCCTGATAAAGTGGTTGCCTTTAGAATTCCGCGTCGTCTCGCTTGACCACGGGGCGCATCATTAAGACCACATCGTGGAACACCCCATCCTTGCGGATAAAATAGTCGTCCAGGATGCATTTCTGCTCGAACCCCTTGGCTCGGAAGGCCTTGATGACCTTTTTGTGTTCCGCCAGGATCTCGGCCTTTACCCACAGGAGATTTTCCTGGAGGGCCAGGCTGAGGATTTCTTCCAGCATCAAGGAGCCCAAACCCAGGTTTCGAAAGGGGCGGGACACAAAAATACGAATTTCTCCGATATGTTTGGCGGCATGCTTGCCCCGATGCAGGGTGGCGTCCGCAGTGAGCCGATTGCTTTCCAGGTCCACCGCCACCAGGGGCAAGACCTTGCGGTAGTTGAGGTGGTCGACCCAGTAGTTGACCAGCTTCAGATCCTTGACATCTTGCTTCAGGAACCGGGTATCCTCCTCCGGAGCCTCCTGGAACATCTGGATCAGGGCCTCCCGGTCCTGGTCGTTGAGAAAGCGGAACATCACCCGCTTGCCGTTCTTCAGGGTGACGAACTTGCGGTAGGCGACGTAATTGATCATTGCGGACCTCAAGGTTTGCCGATAAAAGCCTTAGCCAATGATATCCCCTCCGGAAGATTTGTCAAGGTTGGCTGTGGTGCGAGACCGCGTCAGCCGTCGCCTCAGGTCACGCACCGAAAAACCCGGCTGAAGCTCTCCGGGGGGCCATGCTCGTCAGAGGGAGGTTGGCCGTCCGGGCTCGCCAAAAGATGCGGAGGGGGGCTTAAAGGTTTTTGATCTATTTTTAATTATAATTAAGGTGGTTAGCGAATTTCGTTTGAGATTATTTTCCCTCCCTATGAAAATCGTCGAAAAACCCAGAACGCGGGAGATTTTTAAAAAGTTAAGGGCGCGATCGGGGGCCTTGTTAGTGCGCTGAAATTGCC
>JBAZKX010000202.1:0-5072 GCA_041650575.1 Desulfobaccales bacterium | reverse complement strand
TACACCCCCATCTCCATCTCCATATTCAAAACACCGCTTGCCGCCAGGGCTTGCAGAAACCCCGGGTCCGGAGCGGGAAACCCCGGCGCCGCCCGGCCCTGTCCGGCGTAAAAATCCGCGGTAGTGACGGTGAGGCCCACGTGACAGGGCATTTTCACAGCTTTAGCCGCCTCGCTCAGGGCAGCTACGATCTCCGGGGCGGCATGGGGAACGATCCCTCCCGGGACATAGCTCTCGATAGTGCCCTCTTGGCACCAGGACGACTCGGTGATGACCAGATCCCCCACCTCGATATTCCGCTGCAGCGCGCCGCAGGTGCCGAGACGTATAAAGGTGACGGGGTGGACGCAGTTAGCCGCCTCGACGATGGCGATGGCGGTGGCCGGCGCGCCGATGCCGGTGGCCATGACCGACACCGGGATGTCCTTATAGACGCCGGTATAGGTGAGAAATTCCCGGTTTTTGCGCCGCATCTCCACCCGGTCAAAGCGGCGGGCGATCCGCTGAGCCCGATCCGGGTCGCCGCAGGTCAGGATATAGGGCGCCAGCTCTCCCGGGGCGCAGTCAATATGATAGAAACGCCCCCGGGCATTTTTCGGGATGGGACTGCTGATATCCATAGCACGCTCTGCCCTTAATCACCTGCTTTAACACCTTGGAAGGGATTGTAAGGGCCGGTGCCCTCAGCCCCCTCCCCCAAAAATTCCTGTTCCTCCATCAATCCCGCGGCGGCTCTGTTTCGTTCAGCAACTGCCCCTTGATGAGCTTGCGGATACGGCCGGCGTGGGCCGCGGCCTCCGGGTCGTGGGTGACGATGATAATAGTTTTCTGAAAGTCCTGGTTCAGCCGGGCCAGCAGGTCCATGATCTCCCCCGCGGATTGCCGGTCCAGGTCGCCGGTGGGTTCATCCGCGGCGATGAGCGCGGGGTCGGTGATCAGGGCGCGGGCGATGGCCACCCGCTGCTGCTGGCCGCCGGAAAGCTGCGAGGGGTAATGGCTCTGGCGGTCACTCAGTCCCACCAGTTCCAGAGCCAGGTCCACGTGCTCCCGCCGTTCCTGGCGGTTGAGCCGGGTGAGGAGCAGGGGCAGTTCCACGTTCTCGAACGCGGTCAGCACCGGGATGAGCTGGTAAAACTGGAACACGAAGCCGACGTTGGCGGCCCGCCAATCCGCCAGTTGGGTCTCGCTGAGGTCCGGAAGCTCGACCCCGCGCACCGTCAGCCGGCCGGAATCCGGCCGGTCCAGCCCGGCGATCAGGTTAAGGAGGGTGGTCTTGCCCGATCCCGAGGGCCCCATGAGGGCCAGGAATTCCCCGACCCGGATGGTGAGGCTGATGTCCTCCAGGACCGGCAGCACCTGGCTGCCCCGCCGATAGGATTTATAGAGGTGCTCGATCTCCACCACCGGGGCTGCTCCGGCAGGCTCGCTCATGACTCTTTGACTCTCACCCGGGAGCCGTCTTTCAAGCCCGCGGGCGGGTTCATGACCACCCGGTCGCCTTCCTTGAGGCCTGCGGCGACCTCCACCAGGTCGTTCATAGCCGGCCCCAGGGTGAGGGGGACCAGTTTCACCCGGTTGCCGGTCACCGCGAAGCTAAAGGTCCGGCCGTCCCGGGTGACCAGCGCCCCTTTGGGAATAATCAGGCGGGGCTGGCGCTGGGCAGGCTCCAGGGCCTGGGACAGAAACGCCACCTTGGCGCTCATCTCCGGCAGGATGCGGTCGTCCGTCTCCAGGAACTTCACCTTGGTGAGCACCGTGGCCTTGGTCCGGTCCGCGGTGGGCACGATCATGTGCACCTGGCCGGCGAATCGCCGGCCGGGAATGGCGTCCAGGGAAATTTCGCAGGGTTGCGACAGACGCACTTTATCCAGATTGGACTCCGCCACGTCCACTTCCACCATCAGGGAGTTGAGGTCGGCCATGGTCACCACCGCGGCCCGGGCGTTGGCCGCGGCCCCGAAGGGCGCCACCACTTCCCCGACGTCGGCGTATTTGGTGGTCACCACCCCGTCAAAGGGGCTGCGGATGTAAGTGTAATCCAGGGCCGCCTGGGCATTGGCCACCCCGGCTTGGGCTACCTTGATGCGGGCCTGGGCCGCGGCTACTCCGGCTTTAGCCTTCTTAAGACGGGCGTCGGCGGTGTCAAAGTCCTGCTTGGGAATCAGGTCTTGGGTGACGAGAGTTTTATAGCGCCCATATTGCAGCTCCGCGTCCGCCATTTCCGCCTGGGCGGTGCCCAGATCGGCTTCGGCCTGCCTCACCTGGGAGACGGCCTGGTTCCGGGCGGCGGCCAGATCCTCATTCTCCAGAGAGGCGATGATCTGGCCGCGCTTGACCCGGCTGCCTTCCTCCACCCCCAGGAAGACCAGGCGCCCCGTGCTCTTGGAGGAGACCGCAGCCTTGCGCTGGGCCACCACGTAGCCGCTGGCGTTCAAGACGGTGTAGGCCTGGGCCGGGTAGAGGCGGGAGACCACCGTGACGCTGACCTCCCGGGCGGGCTGCAAAGGACCCCACAGGTAGAGCCCGGCCAGGCCCAACAGGAGCGCCGCCAGCGCCAGGATGAGGATGCGGGTCCGGGAAGGAGCCGGCCTGGGCTGGCCCTCCCCCCGACGCGGAATGCGGAGACGTTCAAGATCAGCAGGCACGGGTAGGGGTCCGGAAAAGAAATTAGGCCTCCCGCCCCAACCGGAGCGACAGGCCTTTCCATGTTATCAGAACTGAACCGCAGAGGCAATCTCAAGCAGGCCTGCGGTCGCCGGCTTAAAGCGCCTTGATCCCCTGGGCCGTGACCGCCACGTAATGGTAGGGCGGGCCGATGGTGTCGTCGCTCTGGGCCAGCTTTTCCATCCCGGCCTTGGCCGTCGCGGCCAGTTGGGCCAGGGGCGCCTTCTTCTTGACCATGTCGTTCAAGGTAAATTCCAGACCCATGCGCCGGGGCAGGGTGAAGACCTCGGTCACCCGGTTGTATTCGATCTTGGGGGGTTTGGGCCGGTCCCAAATGACAAAGAGATGGCCGCCCTGCCCCGGGGCCTTGGCCGAATAGCCGGCCAGCAGCAGGTACATGTTGACAATGGGGTCAGGCGGCATCTTTTCGCACATCTTGCGGAGAATCTCATCATAGCGGCTGGTGAAAAAGGGGATTGCGGCCTCGATGAGGGCGTCCATCTCGGTCAGGCCCTCGGTCTTGGCGAAATCGGCGAAATCAGTGCAAATATCCTGGGCTTCCCAGTTCCCGGCCGAAGCCAGCACCGCGTGCGAAGTCACCGGCACCACCCGGTTGATACTAATCACCTGCTCGTCCCCGTAGGGCTCAAACAAGAGCGCCTTGCTGTCCGAGGCCACCAGCACGCCTTCGGCCGTAGCGCAAGCCATCAACTGTCCCATCCCATCCTCCTTGGCGAAAACCACCACGCTTTTTTCTTTAAAATAATCCTGGGACGGGGCTTGGCAAGAGGAAGGCGGCGAAAAATATCCGCTTCACCTCAATGCAAAATTCTCGGCTTGGTCGGCGGCAGCCAGAAGGGCGGAGGTTGCAGCTCCTCTTTCGGGTTCTCCACGGCCTGGGATTCCGCCATGACTAGCTTTTCCAGGGCTACGAGAGAATCGCGCAAGGTGTTCAATTCCTGCAACAGCGCCTCGACGGCCATAACCAGGGACTCCCGGTAACGGCCTCGGTCCATTAACTCCCGGGCCTGGTTCATTCTCACGAAGCCCGGCGGGGGATCGGATTTACGGTGCATGGCAAACCTCACGAAAAGTCATTTCCAAACCAGCTGCGCATCGTCGATCATTCGGGGGGCCAGCTAAACATCTCGTATTTTCAAATGCTTGACAGCCTACACTCGGCTCAGAATGACAAAAAGCAGGTTTATAGGAGCCGCTCACATCAGGCTCGGGGGCCTCGGCCCGCCGGCGGGGTCGGCCCGGCGTTCCACTGCCGGGACAGTTGCCCGGGCCGATTTCCCCGAATAGTCTTCTTCTTAATAAAGCAAGGTCCATACCAATGCCGGTCACTTTTTTAATCGTCTAATTTCCAATAGTTAGCTTTGGGCCAGGTTTATCTTTCCTAAAATAAGGTTAAAGATAATGAACGTCTTGGCGAGAAAAATAAACGTCTGACTCCTGGAGGGGCAGTTCAGGAAAACCTTATAATGGAAAAGTTTTCCCGTTCCTTCCCCGTTGATGGGGCAGGGTCGGCTGGGGGGGACGCGTCCTTCATTCTTCTCCCTGATCATACCTCCCCCGCTGGCCGCCTTGAGGCCCGGAAATCGCCGTAGGGGCAGACCTACGTGTCCGCCCTCATCCCGCGGCGCAGTCCTAAATCCTCGGAGCACCGTCCGCCCTCCCGGTCCCCACGTTTGCAAAGCGCCGGGGAATATGGTAGGTTTTGCCTTATAATTAAAGAGGGTTATGAACCCCGAAGGGAAGCTCATGACTGAATCCGACCTCGCCGCCTTCGCCTCCGATGAAGAATTGGAGGCCAGTATCCGGCCTCTGGTGAACGACATCCTCGCGCGCTTCAACCAGGAGAATGTTTCTCCCTCCCAGGCGGGCATGGTAATCCTGGGCTTGATCTACCGCCTCCTGGAGGTACTCCAGGAGACCCCCGAGGCCCGCCGCTTCTTTATTCTCTCCTTGATTAACCTGATCAATAACTATCTGGCCGAAGAAATGGAGGCCCCGTGCGAGTGTCCCGCCTCGGATAAGGAGGCCAGGGAATAAATCCGCCGCACCACCGCCAACCTCGGGAGCTTGTCTCGCTATGCTGCGCAAGGCCAACAATATCCTGGAACTCGTCGGGCAGACCCCCATCGTCCGCCTGAATCGCCTCAATCCCCATCCCCACGTCCAGATCTACGTCAAACTGGAATATTTCAACCCCGGGGGTTCCATCAAGGACCGCCCCGCCCTGGCTATGATCGAGGCCGCTGAAGCCGCCGGCGAACTGACCCCGGACAAGACCATCATCGAAGCCACCAGCGGCAACACCGGCATCGGCCTGGCCCTGGTCTGCGCTGTCAAGGGCTACCGATTGCTCTTGACCATGCCCGAGTCCGCCAGCCTCGAACGCA
>JBAZKX010000201.1:0-5075 GCA_041650575.1 Desulfobaccales bacterium | reverse complement strand
TATGACCTCTACTATTGACCATCTTAAAGCTAAGATTCGCGACTTTCATCCTGAAATTGACCGGAATGGGGTTAATCTGACGGTGGGTTGGGATGAGGCTGACCAACGGTATATCCTCAAGCTCGGCAAGGCCGGCGAAGAAGTGGGGACTTTCCTCACGCAGAAAGACGCAGATGAGTGCCTGGCCGGCAAGAAATGCGTCAACCTGGCGGTGCAGGTGACCCAATTGCTGGCGGAACTGGAAGACTTGATCAGCCCCCGGAAGCCGGGTTAAGCGAGGCCGAGGCAGACCTTCCCTCTCTGGGGAGACGGGGCCTTTGACAGGATCAGGAAAAAGAGATATATTAATATTTTACGTGGGGTATCAAAGTGGCCGGCTCGCCGGGCCCTGCGACCACATCTAACGGAGACCGTCAATGGCTCGAGTTACGATTGAGGACTGCCTGGAACAGGTGCCGACGCGTTTCGGCCTGATCCACCTGGCGGCCAAGCGGGTGCGCCAGATCTACCGCGGGGCGCCGGTTCTGGTCAAAGGGGATAATAAAGAGATTGTCATGGCTTTGCGGGAGATCGCCGCGGCCAAGATCATTCCGAGCAAACCGATATTAGCCTTCCCGGAACCCGAAGCAGAATAATCCCTGCCCACCGCGCCCGGACCTGCCGCGCTCCTCATGGCCCGGTGAAGGGCAGGCGGTCCGTACCATTTGCGGCCACCTCATCTCAGCCACACCGGAACTGGAAAATTTTATCAGGGTAAAACCCCGGAAGAGTGCAGGAAGGCAGACCTTCCGGCTCATCCCGGCAGGATACCCGCTCCGGCGCCGCTCCAGCATAGGATCGGCCATTCTTCTGCCGGGGCGGCGGACCGGGGCCAGATCTCCAGGTTCCAGTTCCACACCGCGGGGAAAGGCCAGCGGGCCACAATCTCATCTTCCACAAATTCCTGAAGCTCCCCGGAGGCCGCCTCTATATCCTCTTGATCGGCCACCTTGGTGAGGAAGTCCGCCAGGAGATCGATAAACTTCCGCTGCCACGGAGGCTGGCCGGCGTCCCCGCAGACCGTTAGCCATTCGGCGCCATTCCGGCACCCGGGCAAGGCCAAGCGCACCGGCTTAAGAGAAGTCCAATCGGGCCAGCCTTTCAGGGTGAGGAACAAAGCCCGGGAAGTTCGGCCCAGGAGCAAGGGAACCGACTGATCCTCGAGGAAAGGGGCCATGACCCGTCGCCAGAGCTGATAGCGCAGTTGGGCCAGCTCAGGGTCCACCATTTCCTCGATTCCGGGAACCGGCCCGAAGGAAGCCCGCTCGTCCCAGGGTTCCGGTGTGAGGATCTCTTTCAGCCAGTCCTGCCCCTTATCCACCAGGAGGAGTTGAGCGTCCTGGTCGGCCTGCATTTTCTCCAACTGCCAGGCCAAGGCCCAGGCGTTGGGGGGAGGTGGCGGCGTCTCCGGCGAGGTGGGCTGCCCGTAGCCGCGGATAGCCTTCAACATATCGTCTTCTTCACCCTGGTCCCGCTGGTAGTCGGCAAAGGCCCGCCACTGGCGCAGGTCTCCAGGCTTATAGTGCTCCAGTTCCCGGGGATGGATCTCGGCTTCCGCCGGCAACGGCAACCCCTGGTACGGCAGTTGGGAGGGCCAACCGGGGATCACTCCCAGCTTCAAATCAGGAAAGTATAGCGGCAGAGTCCAAAATTCGTCCCGCCACGGCAGAATCACCGGAAAGGCGACAGTATGCCAAGCCGATCCCATCAGCGCCTCCACAGGCTCGATTTAGAGCACGGGTCGTCGTGCTCCGGTCCAGGTTTGGTGGGCATGGAGGCCCACCCCACCGAATTTTTCAGGCTTCCAGAAGATTCTCTATTCATATCGCAGGAGACGTGCAGATACAAGTCAGGAAAAGGTGGCAAATCCCAGGAATTTGCCGCAAGTGGCCGGGAGGAACCGGAGTTGCCGCCGGCGGCTAGACATGGTAGGGATGGCCGCACTTGATGGTCATGGCCCGATAGAGTTGCTCCAGGAGGACCAGACGGGAGAGCTCATGGGTCAGGGTCAGGCGGGACAGGGCCAGATGCTCCCGGGCCATAGCCAGGGTGGCGGGGTCCAGACCCAGGTGGCCGCCGATGAGGAAGGCCAGGGGGCGGGATTCTATTTCTCTGTGGGTGAGCCAGGTGGCGAAGGCTTCGGATGTGTACTCCCGGCCCTGGGGAGTGAGGGCCACCACCCAGGCCCGGGGGGGAATCTGGGCCCGGAGACGCTCGCCTTCCCGGGCTTTAAGGGTATCAGGGGTGAGGCCGGCTGCCTCTTTTTCTTCCCGGACGCTGGTCAGGGTAAGGCCCAGATAGGGTTTCAGGCGTTGGGTATAGAAAGCCAGGCCATCCCGGATAAACCCCTGGCGGGTTTTCCCCGCCATCACCACGGTTAGGTGCAGCATTTCAGTGGAGCCCCGATAATTATAATCTTCACAATAGCCAAAGGTAATATCCTGATATTTTAAAAGGTATATTATAAATTATATATAACATAATAAACTATTGATACAATAATAACTTATTGCCAATTACGCTAGTTTTTGGTAAAAGTATGTGAATCATTTTAAAAAGGAGAACCGCCTATGAAAAGATCCCTTCTTGTCGTTTTGGTGACTCTGTTGAGCTTCATGATGGTTGCCGTAGCCTTTGCGGGGACTCCCGGAAAAATGGACCTTAAAGTGGGCGACGAGGCCTACGTGTGCAATTGCGGGCCGGGATGCAATTGTAACACCATGGCCCGAAAGGAAGGCAAGTGCACCTGTGGCAATCAAATGGTCAAGGCCAATGCAGTGAAGATTGATAAGGATGTGGCCTATATGCAGGCGGAGGGCTGGGACAAGCCCAGGGCTTTCAACACCGTGGGCAAATACATGTGCAACTGCGGCCCGTCCTGCAACTGCGGCACCATCAGCCAGAATCCCGGTAAATGCGTCTGCGGCAATGATATGAAGCTGGTGAAATGATCCGGCCTTAACCGCCATAATTGTCGCCAAGAACGGGGGACAGGCAAGACGCCTGTCCCCCTTATTTTTTTCTATGGGTGAGGGGTCAGGAGGCCAGGATGAGGGCGAACCCGCACCGCATCGGAATCTCCCCCGCCATTCACGACTTTTCTAATAAGAGAAAGCGGCTTTTGCCTGAGGCGATACGGCTGCCGTCGGCCAGCCGGATAATTTCCCCCTCGGCCAGGCGGCGGCTGCCATTCGGAGTATGGAGCACCCCCCGGACCAAGATGGGATCGTCCGGTTTCAGGGGCTGGTGGAAGCGGACTTCCATACTCAAGGTGAGGCCGGGCCCGGCAAAGCGCCAGACGGCGTGGGCCATCATTTCATCCAGCAAGGTGGAGAGGATGCCGCCGTGGATGACGTTGGTCCAACCCTGGTATTCCCGGGGCAGAGAGAGCTCGGTCTCGGCGACCATCTCGGCCTCGAGGTAGCGCACCTGGATTTTAAAGCCCTTGGGGTTGTCTTTCCCGCAGACGAAACAATAGTTGTCGGAGACGGGAGTCGGCAGCGGGACTCGCGAGGGGTTTGGCACTTTGGAGGTCATCTTTCCGCCAGATTTTTAACTAGTGGATATCTTGGGCAAACAGCCTGATAAATTAATAGCACAGGCGAGACGCCCGTGCCACTTTTTTAGCTCTGCGTGGTCGGTTGTCAGTGGCTGCCGAGGCAGACACTGATTTTTTCTCTAGTCCCGACCACTATCAGCTGATCTTATTTAGGCTGCGTGGGGTAGCTCTTCTTTTCCCAATCGTTCCATCCGCCTTTCAGAGCCCAAACCTGGGTAAAGCCCATGTCCAGCAATTGCTGCGCCACCCGGGCGCTCGTGCCCTCGTTCTTTCAGGCGCAATACAAGACGATCTTCTTGTCTTTCGGCAGGCTGGCCGCCCAGGTTTTGACCGCATTGGGATCCTGGCGCACCGCGCCTTTGATCTTGTGGCCGCTGCTCTGCCAATCACTGGGGGCTCTCACATCCAGGATAATTATTTGGGGGTCGGTAAGCCAGCTTTTCAAGGTCTCCGGATCGACCCGCGGCGCGTCCTTGCCGGAGGCGCAAGACCAGGGGAACGCCAACATCAGACCGAGCGCCAATACCATGGCCCATAACCTTGCCTTCTGCATCTTCTCCTCCTTGGATGGGATTATCTCTGCTCTACGGAGAAGATAAGATTCCATCAACGGCAAGGCAACCCCACTATCCCCTCGGGGTCAAGCCGAGTAAGGCCGCGATTTGGGAAGCCAGGTCCATGGTTTTCTCCTCGGGCTTATCGGTCTTGGGAGTCAGCAGTTGGGGCCGGTTTTGGTATTCCGGCTTTGGGGTTACCTCGAATTCCGGCGGGAAGGAGTCCTCGAAGTACATCTGCTGGAAGCCGATGAATTTCAGATGGTGGGCGGTGGCGTCCAACACCGCGGTGTCCTCCGGGCTCAGCAAGCCCTCGGTCAGCGCCACCCGGAAACCGGCCAGGGATTCGCCGCCCTGGGTGCAGGCGATATGTCCGTGGCGGTTGGCGAGCAGCATGGAGTCCATGATTTCCTGTTCGCTGACCTGGACCACCGCGACGGAGCCTTCGCCGGCGCGGTGGTGATACTCCTCCACCAGGCGGATGACCCGGGGCATGGACACCGGGTTGCCGATCATGGCGGCCTGGGCCACGCTGGGTTGCACCGTTACCGGCACGAAGACGCGTTTGGCCTTATCGGGCTCGAGGTAGTAACGGAACACCGGGTCGGCGTGGCGGGACTGGACACCGAGGATGCGGGGCAGGGTGTCGATGATGTTCAGGTCCTGGAGGCGCAGGAAGCCCTGCATGATGGCGGTGATGTTGCCGGCGTTGCCGATGGGCACCACCACGGCCTTGTTCGCCAGGTCGTAATCAAACCACTGGGCGATCTCGAAGGCATAAGACTCCTGGCCCCGGATGCGCCAGGAGTTTTTGGAGTTGAGCAGGGCCACCTGGTAGTTGTCCGCCAGGGCCTCCACCACTTTCATGCAGTCGTCGAAGACACCAGGAATCTCCAGGACCTTCGCGCCGCTGCCCAGGGGTT
>JBAZKX010000200.1:0-5075 GCA_041650575.1 Desulfobaccales bacterium | reverse complement strand
GGGCCGACGCCGGGGTGGTCATTTCCGCCTCTCATAACCCTTACCAGGACAACGGCATCAAGTTTTTCTCCGGCAACGGCTTCAAGCTCCCGGACGAGCTGGAGGCCCGCATCGAGGTCCTGATGACCCAGCCGGAGGTGGAGGGGGCCTGTCCCACCGCCACCGAAGTGGGCCAGGCCTTTCGCATCGACGACGCCCGGGGCCGCTATATTTCGTTTCTGAAAAGCACTTTCCCCAAGGAAATGGAGCTGGATGGACTCAAGATCGTGGTGGACTGCGCGCATGGGGCCACCTACCGGATCGCCCCGGAGATCTTCACGGAATTGGGGGCCGATGTGATCCCCATGGGCGTGCGGCCCAACGGCAAGAACATCAATTACAAGTGCGGCGCCACCGCTCCCGAGGCCGTGGCCACTCTGGTCAAGCGCTATGAAGCCGACTTGGGCGTCGCCTTTGACGGCGACGGCGACCGGGTCATCATGGTGGACCATCGGGGCGAGATCGTGGACGGCGACCACATGTTGGGGATCTGCGCCCTGGATCTGCTGGAGCGGGAAAATTTGCGGCGCAAGACCGTGGTGGGCACGGTCATGTCCAACCTGGGCCTGGAACTGGCTTTGAAGGATAAGGGGGCTCGGCTCCTCCGTACCCCGGTGGGCGACCGCTACGTAGTGGAGGCCATGCTCAAGGGCGGCTATAACCTGGGCGGCGAACAGTCCGGCCACGTGGTCTTCCTGAATCACACCACCACGGGCGACGGCATCCTGACGGCGCTGCGGGTGCTGGCCGTAATGCTGCGGAAGAACAAGCCGCTGGCGGAACTGGCCGCGTTTGTGCCGAAGTCTCCCCAGGTCCTTATCAACGTGATGGTCAAGGAGAAAAAAGATTTGAAAATCTTGCCTCAGGCCCGCCACGCCATCCATGAGGCGGAAAAGCGCCTGGGGCCCAAAGGCCGGCTCCTGGTACGCTACTCCGGGACCGAGGCCAAGCTGCGCGTGATGGCCGAAGGTGAAAACGAATCCCTGATCCAGCAGGTGGCCCACGATCTGGCCTACGGGCTGCAAGCCATATTGAACTGAGAGGGAGACCCGCCATGCTGCTGGTGATGGATGTGGGCAATACCAACACGGTGATCGGGGTCTATCAGGATGACCATCTCTTGAGCGACTGGCGCATCCGGACCGAAAAAGAAGCCACCATCGACGAGTTCGGCATCCTGCTGCGCAACCTTTTTCAGGCCCAGGACTTGACCCTGGAACCGGGCACCGACCTGATTATTTCCTGCGTGGTGCCGCCCATGAACAACACCCTGGAAGGTTTCGCCCAGCGGTATTTAAAGGTCCGGCCCTTGTGGGTGGGTCCCGGGATCAAGACCGGCATGCCCATTTACTATGACAATCCCCGGGAAGTGGGAGCCGACCGCATCGTCAACGCGGTGGCGGCGTTCGAGCAGGTCCACGGGGCCGTGGTGGTGGTGGATTTCGGCACCGCTACCACCTTTGACGTGGTCTCCCGCCAGGGCGAATATCTGGGTGGAGTCATCGCCCCGGGCGTAATGATTTCGTGCGAGGCGCTCTTCCTCAGGGCCTCCAAGCTGCCCCGGGTCGAAATCTTCGCCAAGCCCAAAAGTATCATTGCCAAAGACACAATCAGCAGCATGAACGCGGGGATCATCTATGGCTACGCCGGGCTGGTGGACGGCATCGTCAGCCGCATCAAGGACGGCATGGGAGTCAGGCCCCAGGTGATCGCCACGGGGGGACTGGCCTGCCTCATTGCTTCGGAAACCAAGAGCATTGACATGGTGGACGATTACCTGACCTTGAAAGGCCTGAAAATCATTTACGAGAGAAACCGCCCCCGCCGGGAAGAACGGAGCAAGGGTTTGTAGCCGTCAGTGGTCAGCCTGGCGGTCTTGGCGCCTTGGTGTGAGATACGGTTATCTGTTGTGCTAATCGCCAGGTCAGGGGGGAATCATGAACTCCGAAGAGACGGGCGTTGGCCGCCGGTACCTCGAGGAGACGCGTTACCGGCGACGGAGCATGGGGGAAAGAAGTCCGGCCTATTCCCCAGCGCCGCTCTATAAAGAGTACCCCGACGCCGCCCAGCGGCTCAGTCTGGCCCCCGAGTCCGGCCGGCCGCCGTCTGACTTGTGGCAAGCCGTGGCGGCGCGCCGGTCGCAGCGGGACTACGTCGATCGGCCCCTGACCCAGGCGGAATTGGCGGCCCTGCTCTGGGCCACCCAAGGGATTACGGGGTCAACGGGCGGGTATCATTTCAGGGCCGCACCTTCGGCCGGGGCCCTGTATCCCGCGGAGACCTACCTGGCGGTGCATCGGGTCGAAGGGGTGACGCCGGGGATCTGGCATTTTCAGGTCTTGGATTTCGCCTTGGAATTGATCGGCGCCGGCGATTTTCGCCAGGACCTGGTGGCCGCCGGCCTCTCCCAGAGCTTCCTGGGGGAAGCCGGGGCGGTGTTTATCTGGACCGGGGTGTTGAACCGGGCCCGGTGGAAATATCGGGAGCGGGCCGTCCGCTACTTGTTCCTGGACGCCGGCCATATTTGCCAGAACCTGATGCTGGCCGCCACCGCCCTGGGCCTGGGGGTCTGTCCGGTGGGGGCCTTTTTCGACGACGAAGTGGAGCGCCTGGTCGGGGTGGACAAACGGGAAGAGGTGGCCTTGTACCTGGCGTCCGTAGGACCGCAGGCGTAAGGAGGATGAAAATTCCAAGGGGGAAGGTCAGGGGCGCCCGACCCCCGGAGGGACTGGCGCCCAACCCCTCAATTGAAGTTTTTTCAGAGATTTCAACTTGCCCAGGGAGGATAATCTATGAAGCGGTGGATGGTTGCAGTGCTGGTCACGCTTAGTCTGGTTTTGGGCGCCGGTACCCAGGTGTTCGCCAGCGATGTGTCGGAAAAAGTGAAGGCTGCCAATGAGCGGGCGGCCCAGGATTATCTCAAAGAGGGGCTGCTGCAGGCCGGCGAAGGCCGGGATGACCAGGCAGCCAGAGCCTTTCGCCAGGCCCTCAGCCTGAAGCCGGAGTGGGCTGAGGCCCACAGCCTGCTGGGCAGCGCCCTGGCCCGGTCCGGCAACTATGTGGAAGCAGAAGCCGAATTGCGCAAGGCAGTCAAGCTGAAGCCCGATTACGCCGAAGGCTGGAATTTCTTGGGAGATTTCCTCAAAGAGCGAGGCAAGACCCAGGAAGCCCAGGAGGCCTTCCGCAAAGCCCAGCAATACGCCCGCTGATCTCACCATCATGGGGGCGGGCCTCGTCGGCTCGCCTCCTATCTTCGTCAGCCGTCATCATGCGGCGGGCACAGCCGGCCTTATGAATTTCCCTGGATTGTCCCGGCATATGCCAAACGGCGGCCTGTGGCCGCCGAATTTGGGCTTTGGTCTCAAGCCAGGAAGACTACCAGGCGGTTTTTGCGGTCCGCAGTGCGGTAATAGACGAGACTCTCGGCCAGATGTTGCAGCCGGTTATAGAGGGAATTGCCGGTCCGGGCGGTTTCCTCCGGGGCCGGCGGGTCGTTGAGATTGGCGGGATTATGTGGGGCGGCGTCGTCTTCGAAAGTCAGACGCAATCGGGGTCCCTTGTCCTCCAGCGCCAGGGCGATGGAGCCGGGCTGTCCGGGCCGATAGGCCTGGGTCACCAGGTGGAGAAAGATTTCCGCGGCGGCCTTCTCCAGGGTCCGCCGGCGGTTGGGAGGCAGACCCCGATCCCCGGCCCACTTGCGGACATAGTCCATCAACAGCTGCAGATTTTCCTGACGGTTACTCAGGATCAGGCGATCATTCACCATAATTGATTTATCGAATCAGGCCGGGATTATCCTTAACGATTTTTTCCAACCTTCTACCCCGTTTCCCCCTATGCGGCTTCAGGCTTTGACCGGTCCATCAACCCGACCGGGGTTGGTGGGAGGGAGGAATCGATCCCGTTCACTGAAGATGCAGCCACAGTACTGCTGTTTGTAGAGGCCCATCTGCTTGGATTTGGCCCTACCCTCAGCCCACCCCTGGCGGAAGTCCAGGTAATAGAACGGCACCCCCACCTCTTGCACCACCTGCTGGGCCAATTCCCGGATCAACTCATGGTTCTGAAATTTGCTGTAGAGGAGAGTGGAGGTGAAGGCGTCGAACTTGCCGCCCCGGGCCACCCGGGCCGCGGCCTTAAGGCGGAGGTAGTAACAGAACCGGCAGCGTTCCTGTTCCCGGAAGGCGATCTGGCGCAGAAAGTCTTCCAGGTGATAGCTCCGGTCCCAGATAACGGGCAGCCCGGTCTGCGCCGCATAGCTCTCCACGGCGGCGATGCGCCGGGCGAACTCCTGGTATGGATGAATATTGGGATTGAAGAAAAAGCCCCGCACCTGGTGCCCCAGGGCGGCCAGGGTGGCCGCCGGATAGACGGTGCAGGGGGCACAGCAGATGTGGAGCAGAACCTTCATATTCTAAATACGATATCCCATGACCCGCTTGACCGTCTGGCCCAGATCGCCGATATTGGCCATCACGGTGACTCCGGCGTTGGTCAGGGCGGCGATTTTGTCGGACGCCTTGCCGCTGCCGCCGGAAATGATGGCGCCGGCGTGGCCCATGCGTTTGCCCGGAGGCGCGGTCTGGCCGGCAATGAAGCTGACCACGGGTTTGGTCACGTGCCGGGAAATGTAGGCTGCGGCTTCTTCTTCGGCCGTACCGCCGATTTCACCGATGAGCACAATGCCTTCGGTCTGGGGGTCGGCTTCAAATAATTGCAGCATATCGATAAAGTTGGTCCCGATAATGGGATCGCCGCCGATGCCCACGCAGGTGCTCTGGCCGATGCCCAGCAGGGTGAGCTGGTGCACCGCTTCGTAGGTCAGGGTGCCACTGCGGGAGACCAGGCCCATGGGACCCGGTTTATGGATGTGGCCGGGCATGATGCCCACCTTGGCCTGGCCCGGGGAGATGATGCCCGGACAATTGGGGCCGATGAGGCGGCAGTCCAGGTCTTTCAGGGTGGCCATGACCCGCACCATGTCCAGGGTGGGAATGCCCTCGGTGATGCACACCACCACCTTGATGCCCGCGGCC
>JBAZKX010000199.1:0-5111 GCA_041650575.1 Desulfobaccales bacterium | reverse complement strand
GTATGCCCTTCAGGAGATAAGGATGGCCAAAAAATCGTTAATAGCCAAGGCGAAGCGCGAGCCCAAATATCCGGTGCAGAAATATAACCGCTGTCCGTTGTGCGGCCGGCCGCGGGCCTTTCTCCGGCGCTTCGGTATCTGCCGCATCTGTTTTCGCAACATGGCCCTCAAGGGAGAAATCCCTGGGGTGATCAAATCTAGCTGGTAGGGCAAACTATGTGTATGACCGATCCCATCGCCGATATGTTGACCCGGATTCGCAATGCCGGGGGGGCGCGGTTCGACAAGGTTGACATTCCGGCCTCGCGCATGAAGATCAACCTGGCGCGCATTCTCAAAGAAGAAGGGTTTATTAAAAACTACAAGGTCATTAAAGATAATCGCCAGGGCATCTTGCGAGTCTACCTCAAGTACAGCGATCATCAGAAACCGCTCATTCAGGGCCTCAAACGGGTCAGCAAACCCGGGCGCCGGGTCTATGCCGGCAATGCCGAGCTCCCCAAAGTGCAGGGGGGGCTGGGGGTGGCGGTAATTTCCACCTCCCAGGGGGTGGTCACCGATCGCCAGGCCCGCAAGCTCAACGTGGGCGGCGAGGTCTTGTGCGAGATCTGGTAAGGAAGAAGATATGAGCCGCATCGGCAAGAAACCGGTACCTTTGCCCAAAGGGGTGAAGGTCAAGATGGAAGACGGCAAATTGATGGTCACCGGTCCCCTGGGCAGCCTTTCGCAGGTCATGCCTCCCCGGGTCAAAATCAATATCGGGGCCCAGGAGATCACGGTGGAACCCCAGGATGACAACCGCCTTACCCGGTGCTATTGGGGCCTGGCCCGCACCCTGGCGGCCAACATGGTCACCGGGACCAGCACGGGGTTTACCCGGGTGCTGGAACTGGTGGGCACCGGCTACAAGGTGGAAGCCAAGGGCGACACCCTGGTGTTCAACGTGGGATACTCCAACCCCGTGAACTTCCCCTTGCCCAAAGGGATCAGCGCCAAGGTGGAGAAAGCCAACCGCATCGAATTCACCGGCGCCAATAAGGAGCTTCTGGGTCAGACGGTGGCGGTGATTCGCCGGCTCAGGCCGCCCGACCCTTATAAGGGCAAGGGCATCAAGTTTGCCGGCGAAGTGATTCGCCGCAAGGTGGGCAAGGCCGGCGGCCGTTAAAGGAGAATGCTGACATGAACCCCAAAGAAACGGCGCGGCTGAAGCGGAAACAGCGCATCAGGAAGAAAGTCGGGGGCGGGAACCGGCTGCGGCTTTCGGTCTTCCGCAGCAGCAAACATATCTACGCGCAGATCATCGACGACGGCAAAGGCCAGACCCTGGCCGCGGCTTCTACCTTGAGCGGCGAGCTCAAGGACCAGTTGAGCGGCTTGAAGAAACTCGACGCGGCCAAGGCCGTGGGCAAGCTCCTGGCGGCCAAGGCCAAGGCCGCGGGTATCGATAAAGTAGTCTTCGACCGTAACGGGTTTCTCTATCACGGCCGGATCAAAGCCGTGGCGGATAGTTGCCGGGAACACGGCCTGGAATTTTAGATAGTAAGCAGTAAGCGGTGAGCGGTAAATAGATGGGAAAGACGATTTTTCCTGCTCACGGCTCACGATAAAAGGAGAACAGCTTGTTCGAGCCAGAGTCATCCGAATTCACCGATAAGGTGGTGAGCATCAGTCGTGTCGCCAAGGTCGTCAAGGGCGGGCGCCGCTTTCGGTTCAGCGCCATTGTCGTAGTAGGTGACGGCGCCGGAAAGGTCGGGGCCGGTCTGGGCAAAGCCCATGAAGTCCCGGAAGCCATCCGCAAAGCCGTGGAGCAGGCCAAAAAGTCCATGATCACGATCCCCATTATCAACAGCACCATCCCCTACCAGGTGGTGGGGGAATTCGGGTCCGGCCGGGTCCTCTTGAAACCGGCTTCGGAAGGGACCGGGGTGATCGCCGGCGGGCCGGTGCGGGCCGTGGTGGAAGTGGCGGGCATCAAAAACGTCCTCACCAAGTGTTTGGGCTCCCACAACCCGCACAACGCGGTCAAAGCCACCATGACGGCCTTAAAGATGCTGATGTCCCCGGAAGAGGTGGCGACCCGGCGCAATCGGCCTCTGGCGGAAATGCTAGGATAGCGGTTAGCAATTAGCCATCAGCAATTAGCATGGGCTGAATGTTAACCGAAAAGATGAGACAGCACTTAGCGCCTGGCAAAATTTCATTCCCTAACTGCTAATGGCTAACTGCTAACTGCTAAGGAAATAATTATGTTCCTCGAAATCACCTTAAAGAAAAGTCCCATTGGCCGGCCGCCGAAGCACCGGCAGACCCTGAAGACCCTGGGTCTGACCCGCTTGCAGAAGACGGTGCGGCACCGGGAAACTCCCGCCATTGCCGGGATGGTGCGCCAGGTGGAGCACCTCCTGGAGGTGCGTCAGGTCCCTGAAGGAGAATAGCAGATGCGCCTTTCTGAATTGCAACCCAGCCCGGGGTCCAAGCATAAGAAGAAGCGGGTGGGCCGCGGGCCCGGCTCCGGTTGGGGCAAGACGGCCGCCCGGGGCCACAAGGGCCAGAACTCCCGCGCCGGGGGCGGCACCAAGCCGGGGTTTGAAGGCGGCCAGATGCCTCTGACCCGGCGGATCCCCAAGCGGGGTTTTAACAATATCTTCCGGCAACCCTGGAGCATCGTCAATATCCGGGACCTCAACCGGTTCCCCGCGGAAACCGTGGTGGACGTGATGGTCCTGAGGGAAGCCGGCCTGGTGAAGAGCCAGGTGCAGCGGATCAAGCTGTTGGGCCAAGGAGAAGTGACCGTGCCCCTGGTGGTGAAGGTCCAGGCGGTAAGCTCCCAGGCCAAAAGCCGCATTGAGGCCGCCGGAGGGCGGGTGGAGGTCCTCTAAGTGTCAGCCTTCTCCAGCATCGCCAAGATCCCCGAGCTGAAGCGGCGCATCCTTTTTACCCTGCTGATGCTGGCGGTTTACCGTTTGGGCTGCCAAATTCCGACTCCGGGCATCGACGCCGATGCCCTGATGCGGTTCTTTGCGGCGCAGCGGGGCACGATTTTCGGCTTATTCGACATGTTCTCCGGCGGCGCTTTGGAAAGGCTGAGCGTCTTTGCCCTGGGGATCATGCCTTACATCAGCGCCGCGATCATCATCGAACTGCTCAAGGTGGTCATCCCCGGGCTGGAAAAGCTCTATAAAGAAGGCGAGTCGGGGCAGAAGAAGATCAAGCAGTACACCCGCTACGGCACCGTAGTCATCGCGGCCATCCAGGGGATCGGGATTGCCGTGGGCCTGGAGAGCATGACCAGCGGGGCCTCCCACACGGCGGTAGTTTTGCACCCCGGCTGGGCCTTCCGCCTGATGACGGTGCTCACCCTGACCTCGGGCACCGCGTTCATCATGTGGCTGGGGGAAATGATCACCGAACGGGGCATCGGCAACGGTATTTCGCTGATCATCTTCGCCGGGATCGTGGCCCGGATGCCTTCCGCCCTGATCCAGACCTTCGAGCTGATCAAGACCGGCGAGATCATGCCCGTGCTCATGGTCCTGTTGCTGGTGGCGATGGTGGTGGTGGTAGGCTTCATCGTTTTCGTGGAGCGTGGCCAGCGCCGCATCCAGGTACAGTACGCCCGGCGGGTGGTGGGGCGCCGCATGTACGGCGGCCAGAGCACCCACCTGCCTTTGAAGGTGAACACCTCCGGCGTCATCCCGCCGATCTTCGCTTCCTCGCTGTTGATGTTTCCGGCCACGGTGGCGGGTTTCGTCCACAACGAATGGGTCAAGTGGGTAGCGGACGCCATGTCTCCCGGGGGCGGAATCCACGATCTCATCTATGTGGCCCTGATTTTCTTTTTCTGCTACTTCTACACCGCGGTGACCTTTAACCCGGTGGACGTGGCGGACAACTTGAAGAAGTGGGGCGGTTACGTCCCGGGATTGCGGCCGGGGAAACCCACTTCGGAATATATCGACCGCATCCTGACGCGCATTACCCTGGGGGGCGCCATTTACGTGTCGGCAGTCTGCGTCCTGCCCTCCATTCTGATCCGGAAGTTCAATGTGCCCTTTTACTTCGGTGGTACGGCCCTGCTGATCGTGGTTGGGGTGGCCATGGATACCATGAGCCAGATCGAATCGCATTTGCTTACCCGCCACTATGAGGGCTTTATGAAAAAACGCATGAGCCGGGTACGGCGTTGACGTTGACCTCAAGAAGGAGGAAGCTATGAATCTGATCCTGTTGGGCGGCCCAGGCGCGGGCAAAGGTACGCAAGCCAAAAAACTCATTGAGAAATTCCAGATCCCGCAGATTTCCACCGGCGACATCCTTCGCGCGGCGGTGAAAGAAGGGACGGAAATGGGCCGCAAGGCCAAGGAATTCATGGACGCCGGCAAACTGGTGCCCGATGAAGTGGTCATCGGCATCATCAAAGACCGGCTGGCGCAGCCGGATTGCAAAAAAGGGTTCATCCTGGACGGCTTCCCCCGGACGGTGCCTCAAGCCGAGGCCCTGGACAAGGTCCTGGTGGGCCTGGGCACTAAGATCGACCACGTAGTCAGCATCGACGTGGACGAAGAAGCGCTGGTCACCCGCCTCACCGGGCGGCGCACCTGTAAGAATGCGGCCTGCGGCCAGATGTTCCACGTCAAGTTCACCCCGGCCAAAAAGGAAGGGATCTGCGACAAGTGCGGCGGCGAACTCTACCAGCGGGACGATGACAACGAGACCACGGTGCGCTCGCGGTTGGCGACGTATAACCAGGCTACCGCGCCGCTCATCGGCTACTATACCAAGAAGGGGCTGGTGCGGCCCATTAAAGGCGTGGGCGGCATCGACGATATCTTCAAACAGATCGTCAACATCGTGGCGGGAGCCTCCGGCTGCAGCTGCGGCTGCAAGCACTAAAGCCTCCGGGCGGCTGGGCGGCTTGGCGAGCGGGTTACGTCAGGCCGCCGAGACGCCAAGGCACGTTTTATGATATTATTGAAATCCCAGCAGGAAATCGCCAAGCTGGAGGCGGCCAACCGCATCGTGGCCGAAGTCCTGCAGGGGGTTAAAGAAAAGGTCCGGCCCGGGATTGAGACCCGGGAACTGGACGAACTGGCGGAGGAGATGTGCCGCCA
>JBAZKX010000198.1:0-5120 GCA_041650575.1 Desulfobaccales bacterium | reverse complement strand
GGGCTACAACCGGGCGGCCCGCATGATCGAAACCATGGAAAAAGAAGGCCTCATCGGCCCTTCGGATGGCGTCAAAGCGCGAGAGGTGTACGTGCCCCGGCGGTAAGCGCCGCTTCCCTCAATTCCTGCCCCAACCCCTGGCGGCTGATATCGGGCTGCGCCCAAAATAGTATTATTATCGATGTCATTTTTCGCTCCGCTCAGAATGACATCTCTACTCGTTTGATTGCAACTCGGTATGAGAGCCTGCCGCAGCCTTATCGAGGGGTCTTCAATGTTGCGTTTCTTCCAGGGGTTCAAGGTCTTCGAAGGTCTCGGGGCGTTTGGGCGGGATGGCGATGCCCAGTTGGTTGCGGCCGCGTTGCTTGGCATGATAGAGGGCGGCGTCGGCGGCCCGCACCAGTTCCTCCCCGGTGGAGCCGTGTTCCGGGAAAGTGGCCACGCCGAAGGAGGCGGAAACGGGTCCCAGGGGTTGTCCGGCGTAAACCACCTGGAGGCGGTTGATGCCCTGGCGCAGCTCTTCGGCCCGCTGGCAGGCGATCTCCACCGAGGCCTCAGGCAGGATCAGGGTAAATTCGTCGCCGCCGTAGCGGCAGGCCACGTCTTCCCGGCGGATATGGGCCTTGAGAAATTGGCCCAGGGCGCTGATCAGCTTATCCCCCGCCTCATGGCCCAAAGAGTCGTTGATGGGTTTGAGGAAGTCCAGGTCCACCATGATGACTCCCAGGGGCTTGTGGCGGCGTTTGACCCGCAGAAGTTCCCGGTCCAGGGTCTCTTCCATGTAGCGGCGATTGAATAGCCCCGTCAAAGGGTCGCGGATGGCCTGGATGCGCAGGCTGTCCCTAAGCTTCAGGTTGGCCAGAGCCAGGGAAATCTGCCGGGCCAGGGTCAGGGCCAGGCGCTGCTTGGATTCACTCATGTGCTCCCGCAGGGGTTCCGGCGAATCCAGCCGGCAGACCCGGCCTTGGAGGAGGATCAGACCCATGATCTCACCCTGGGCTACCAGGGGGATGCAGACATGATCGCCGGCGGGCGCATCCGCCAGGTGGGGGCAGATTAACCCCGGCTGTTGGGAACTGACGGCATGGACCTCGCCGCGCCTCAGGGCCCAGCAGTCTTCGGGAGAAAACACCGGCTCGTTCAACTCCAGCTCGCCCCAGGTCGCCACCGCTTCCATCAGTTTCCGGGACACATTCAGGGTGAATAAGGCGCCGGATTCATTGGGAAACAAGAGGGAGGCAAAGTGGGCGATGCCGGTGTAGGCCTCGGCGCAGGTCAGACAGGCCTGGAGGAGGTCGCCCATTTCATTGAGCAGGGTGATATCCCGGTTGCGCTGCTCAAACTCGCGGATAATCTCTTTCAGGTTTTGATTGGCTTCCTGCAGGGCCGCCTCCACCTGCTTGCGCTCGGCGTTTTCCAGGTGCAGTTGCTCATTGACCCTGGCCAGGTCACTCAAGGTCTTTTTGATCTCGCTGCGGTCCCGGGCGACGCAGACACTGCCGATGATCCGATGGTCCTGGTCGTATAACAGGTTGATGGACAGAGAGAACAGGCCGATACTGCCATTCTTTTTGTGCATTTGGATTTCATAGCGTTGAACGGTCCCATCGCGCCGCAGTTGGGCCAGCATGGCCTTGAGGGCGTTTTTATCGGGATATAATTCGAAGGCGGATTTTCCGGTCAGTTCCTCGGAAGAATAGCCGAAGATATTGGCGGAAGCTTTGTTCCATTTGATGATCATGCCGCGGGCATCAACAATGCCGATGGCGTCGGCGGAGTTATCCAGGACATTTTCCAGATAATCCTTGGCCTGCTTGAGTTCCTGATCAGCCCGATGGTGGTCGGTGATGTCGATGCCGGTGCCGATAACGTGGGTTACCGGGCCCCCGGCATCCCCCAACACCGTGTTGGACCAGGCGATGAGGACCTGCCGGCCGTCTCGGGTTATCCAGTGATTTTCATTCACGCCGTTGAGTCGCCCGACGACCAGTTGCTCAAAGAGACGCTTGGTTGTTTCCACTTCCTCCGGAGAGATGAGAAGGTCCCAGAGGGCCCGGCCTTGCACGTCCTCGAAGGAGTACCCCGTAATCCTTTCGCAGGCCCGGTTAAAACGGACGACTCGCCCCTGCCGGTCCAGGACTACCACCAAAGCGCCCACCGTATCCAGGAGGGTGGAGATGAAATCCCTTTCCCGCTTGAGTTCGTCTTCGGCCTGGGCCCGGGAGGTAATGTCCCGAAACACCACCACCGCGCCGTCGACCTCACCGTCTTTCAGGATGGGGGCGCTCACGTACTCCACGGGGAAAGGGTTGCCCTGCTTGGACCAGAAGAGGTCGTGATCGACGTGGTGGACATGCCCGGTTTGCAGAGAGCCATAGATGGGACAGGCCTCTTTGGGGTGAGGCGCGCCGTCGCTCCGGGTATGATGGACCAATTCGTGGATGTTCTGCCCGACCAGTTCGGCGGCGGCAAAACCGCTGATGGAGGACGCGGCCGGATTAACAAACGTAACATTCCCCGCCACATCCAGGCCGTAAATACCTTCACCCGCCGAATTCAAAATCAATTCGTTTTTTAATAACAGGTCTTTGTAATCTTGTTCGGCATGTTGACGTTCCTCAATCTCCCAGTACAGCCGCCGATTGATCCTGGTCAGTTGGTTCAAGACCCGCCGAAAATAGAGACAGATGGCTAAAATTAACAGAATTACCAGAAAACGCCGCCAGAGGTCGTTGCTCCTGGGGTTGATTAATTGTTGTAAGACGGTGGTATTCCTAAAATATATATAGGTGTCGAGACAGGATTCCAGAAGCCAGAAAGCGATAATAATCAAAACCAAGATAAAAATAAGATGATGTTTCTTATCAACCATGTCCGCATCATGGTTCAGGTCCATCGGGGTTGGGCCAATCCTGGAGGTTTTCATGGGAGGCGTATTCCTTCAGAGGAACTGTCCTGGACAACCTTCAGCGAACCAAGTCGCCTTGTGTCCCTTTGTGAAAGGATGATGTCAGACTTCGGAGGGGAGGTCAAGAGAGAGGCTTCAAACTTGTCCACTTTTTTAGAATTCTAGACAATTTTTCTTATAAAATTTGATTATTTTCCATTAAGAGAATTAATAAAAGATAACATCAGAGACAGGCGGCCGCGGCCCGGACATCTGGACTTGCGGCGGCTTGGCGCTGATTGTAAACCAGGCAATCAAATATGGTTGACAATCGGGCAGCCGTAAGCGATGCTTTCAGGGATGAATTATGCTGATTGGGAAGAGATGTTTCGTCTGGAATGGGCGGACTTGTGGCCCCGGCTGGGGGAGGCCAGCCGACTGCGGGAGCAGAAGTTCGGCCGGCGGGTCAGCTTCTGCGTCATCATCAACGCCAAGGCCGGCATGTGCTCCGAGGACTGCGCCTTTTGCTCCCAGTCGGCCAGGGCCAAGAGCCAGGTCCCCTCTTATCCCTTGCTGCCGAAAGAAGAATTGGTGGCCGCCGCCAGGCAGGCCGCGGCGGCAGGGGCGTCGCGTTTTTCTCTGGTGACCGCGGGGCGGGGGATTTTGCAGCCCCGGGAGCAGAGCGCGGTGCTGGCCGCGGTGGCCGCCATCAAAGCAGCCGTGCCCATCCGCATCTGCGCCTCCTTAGGGATCGTCGAGCGAGGCTTTCTGGCAGAGCTGAAGGCCGCGGGGCTCTCTCGCTTCCATCATAATCTGGAAACCGCGGGTTCCTTTTTCCCCCGGATTTGCAGCACCCACAGCTTTGGCGACCGGGTGGCCACCATCGAGGCGGCCCAGGCCGCGGGCCTATCCGTGTGCGCCGGCGGTATCTTCGGATTGGGGGAAAGCCCGGCTCAGCGGTGGGAGATGGCCCAGGTCCTCAAGACCCTGGGCGTAGACGCCATTCCTCTCAATTTTCTCCATCCCCTGACCGGCACTCCCCTGGCCCAGCGGCCGCTGCTGGCCCCGCTGGCGGCCCTGCAGATCGTCTTGGCCTTCCGTTTCCTGTTCCCGGAGCGCTCGCTGATCATCTGCGGCGGCCGCCAGGTGACCCTGCGCTCTCTGGGGCCGCTCTTGTTCGCGGCCGGGGCCGACAGCCTGATGACCGGAGACTACCTCACCACCCGGGGGCGGCTGCCCGAGGATGACCGCCGGATGCTCGAGGACCTGGGTCTGGAATTGGCGCAGGAGACCGGCGGGGCCGAGGCCGGGGCGCCATGAGGGGAATTCAGCCATGAAATTGCCCTGGCCCGAGCTGCCGCCCCTCCGGGGCCTGTTCATCACCGGCACCGACACCGACGTGGGCAAGACCTGGGTGGCCGCGGGGCTCACCGCGGCGCTCCGGCAGCGGGGCATCAAGGCCGTGTATTTCAAGCCCATCCAGAGCGGCTGCCCGGTGGAGGGGGGGCGGCTCATCCCCACGGACGCCCGCCTGGCCCGGGATCTGGCCGGGCTGGCGGAGCCCCTGGAGGTCCTCACCCCCGTGGCCCTGGCGTTGCCCCTGGCCCCCGGAGTGGCCGCGGCCCAAGCCGGGGTGGAAGTGGACCTGGACCTGATTGCCGCGAGCCTTGAGGACCTGGCGGCCCGGTATGATTTTTTGGTAGTAGAGGGCGCCGGCGGGCTTTATGTCCCCCTGATCGGCCTGGATTTCCTGGTCCTGGACCTGATCCGCTGGCTGGCCCTGCCCCTGGCGGTGGTGGCCAAGTCCGGCCTGGGGACCATCAACCATACGGTCCTGACGGTCAAGGCGGCGCAGCAGGCCGGCATCGAAGTGGTGGGGGTCATCCTCAACCGCTATCCCGAGACCCCGAACCTGGCGGCCCGAACCAATCCCGAGGTGATCGCGGCCTTGACCGGGGTGCCTATCCTGGGGCGCCTGCCGGAAGTGGGCGACCTGAACCGGCCCGCGGACCGGGAGATGTTTCTGGCGGCGATTGGGACCATAGCCGAGCAGCTTTCGGGAGCGCTTGGCCGGAGCCGGTGAAAAAATGATGACTAGCTTTTCAAAGTAATCAAGATGGAAGAACTCAGCCAAGAACTGGCCGAACTCGAAGCCCAAGCCCAGCGGCGGCGTCTGCAAGTAGTGGAAGAGGTCTTGCCCGGCGGCCGGGTGCGGGTGGCCGGGCAGGTTCTG
>JBAZKX010000197.1:0-5133 GCA_041650575.1 Desulfobaccales bacterium | reverse complement strand
TGGCCAGGGCAAAGCTGGCCAGAGCCACCACCGCCGCGGTGATATAGGTTTTTTTGCCTTCCAGAGTCATCATTCCCTCCAGCCCGTGATCTTGACCGCCTGGTTGGCGGTATTGTCGTTGTTCAGGTAGACCCGGCCGCCGTCCGGCACCCGGCAGGCAAAGGGGATGGCCCCCCGCTCGCCCTGAAAGGCCGCGGCCGGCGGCAGCGCGTGCACCACCAGGGCCGGGTTGGCCCCGTCATAGGACACGGCCAGCTTTACGTCGTAGCCGTTGGCGGCCGCGGCATAGCCTTCCAACCGCCAGGCGGTGGGCGGCGCCACCAGGCCCAGGTCCATCAGGGTGTAGCCATTGATGGGACCGGCGAACAGTTGCCGGGGGCTGCGGTAACTGGTGAGCCCGCCCTCCTGGTAAAAGGGCGCCAGATTGCTGTCGGCATCGTTCAAAATCATGCCGAGATAAAGAAAATTGGCGTTGGGCAGGACGATGCCCCAATCCCCCTGGGCCAGGCTCAGGGCCGCGCCGCCGTAGGTCAGGGTGCCGGCGGTGGCGTTGTCGTCGTTGTTGGCGGTGATGGGCCGGACCAGACCCCGGGAGACGCCGCTCAAGATCAGCAGGCCCGCCCCGGCCAGTTCGTTGGCGGTGAACCCGTAGCCGATATTGGCTCCATTGGCGTTGTTCCTCAGGGTGATCACCTGGCTGTCCTGGGAAGCCACCCGCAGCACCGGCATGGCCTTCAGGGAAAAGATCGCGTCATTGGCCCCCGCCAGGGCATAAACGGCATACCACTGGCTGGGTTTCTCGGACCCCCAGAGGTGCCCGGCGGTGGCCAGATTGAGGCTCACCGGCGCGGCGTTCTCCCGGTAGCGGCCATCGCTGCCGCCCCCATCCACCCACTGGCCCCGGGCCAGGGGGGAGGGAAAGCCGCCCAGCATCGCCTTGGCCTTGCAGTCGGCCGTGGCCTTGACCTGCACCGTGGCGCTGTCCACGTATTCCAGTCCAGGCGGCTGGGTGAGACCGAAGCCCTCCAACACCGCGGCTTCCAGCTTGGCGAAATCGCCTTTCAAAATAACCTGGCGGCCGGTGCCGCTGCCCCATTTGGCCTGGGGAAGGTACATCAGAGACATGGATTAACCTCCCTTATTCGAGAAGTTCAAGGTTCAAAGTTCAAGGTTAATGGGGAGGCTTGCCCCCCGCATTACCCGGCCTCAGCCCGAAAGCCCCAGTTCACATCAAAGGAACTGCCCGCGTCGATGGCCCAGGCGTCGTGGTCACTGCCCGGCGCGTCTACGGCCCACGGCCAGGACGCGCTCAGGGGCCGGTCCAGGCTCAGGCGCACCAGCCGCTGGGTCAGGTCCAGGTCTTTGCCGCTGACGACAAATTCCTCCCGGTCCAACCCGTGGAAGTCCGATGACAACGCCACCGTGTCGCCCAATTCCAGGCGGACCCCTTCCAGCCAGGTCTCCGCCTCCGCCAGTTCCCGGGGCGCCTTTAAGCGGGCCAGCAGGCGGTCGGCCAGAAGCCTCGCCACCTCCGGGTCCTCCAGAATCACCGGCGAACCGTAACGGCAATCCAGTTCCTGAGCCAGTTCCCCCCAGGCGCTGATGGCCGCGTCCTCCCGGGCCTCGGCATACTTGCCGTTGTCCTGGTCGTAATCGGCGTAGAGCACCCGCACCAGGTTCTTGGGACCGGCCTGCTCATAGGCCAGGCTAAGGCCGCGGATCTGGGCCGCGGTCAGCTCGGTCAGGTGGTCCTGAAGGACAAAGTCCAGCAGGGCCTGCCACCAGATCCAGTCCCCCTGTCCCTTCCCATACTCCAGGGCCGCGCCCAGCATGGCTACCACCGCCTCCAGGGTCCCCATCTGGCTCATGGCCAGATAATTCGGGGCGTATTCCCAGATATCCGCGGCCTCGCTGTAGGCAAAGGGGATCAGGTCGGCATTGAGGACGTTGGGCTTCTCGTCTCCGGCATGGCCCCAGACCCAGGCCATGAGGGCCTCGAAATGCTCCCGGTCTTCAGGCCGGCCCGGAAAGACGTAAGCTTGCCCCGCGGCGCCCCGGGCCGCCAGCCCAAAGGCTCGCAGCGCCAGGCCGTTCATCCAGGCATAGTGGTAATCGCTCTGATAGCCGCCGAATTCCGTGTCCCCACGGTTTTCCCGCAGGTCGTCCAGGAAGCGCCGGGCCCAGGTCGCGGCCCGGTCATCGCCGTTCTTCAGGTAAATCCAGAGGCATCCCAGGGCCAGGGCCGCGGTCTGTCCCGGATCGTAAGCCCCGTAGGTGAATCCGAACTCCGAAAATTGGCTGGGGACTTGCCAGCCATCGCCGTCGGGAACCCCATAGAGATCGAGCCAGGCCAGCCAGTTGGCCAGAACCTCCCAGGCCCCGGCGTCGGCGGTCAGGAAGAAATACTCCGTCAGGCGCAGGAAGGCCCAGTACTGGCCCAGCCCGCTGCCGACCTCCGGATAGGCCGAACCGTTCAGCTCGCCTTGGATGATCCGCCAGTTGTCCTGGAGTTCGACCCCGCCCAGGGCCCGGCCCCGGTGGACCCTGAGCAAATCGATTCGGCCCTGAAAGAAATCCGCCGAGACGCCGGAGCGGCGCCCTACAGTGAACGCCTGATCGTTGTCCAGGCTGCCGGGCCGGGCCGCGGCGGCGCTCCCCAGGGAACCGTCCACGCAGAAGGTCAATTGCCCATCGCGGTCAACCGCCACCGCCAGGTAATGGTAAACCGCAGTGTCCAGGCTGAGCCCCGGGCTGGGAGTTATCACCGTGGAGCCGCTGCCATCCGCCAGCACGGCCTGGACCGCGCCGCCGGGACCCAGGCACACCTCATAGCCTGCCCCTCCCGGGGCCATCTTGCTGAGGAGTCGGTCGCCGTCGGCCAACTCCCCGGGTTTGAGGACCATCTCGACGGTGAAATCCTCCGCACCCAGGTTCAAACCGGAGTCCTCCAGGCTTAAATAATGGCTGCCGTCCAGGTCCGCCGCGGTGGCGCCCGGCTGGCAGATACCCTCGGCATAGCCGGGGACGCCCCCGCCCTGCCAGGCCAGGGTGCGGCCGTTCCCGGACGCGTCGGTGAGCCCGCCGTTGAAGTGCCAGAACCCTGCCACCTGGCCGTAGTCCCGGTAGCGCCGCCACCAGGAAAACCGGAGAAAATCCTCCTCGCCGCACAGGGCGATGTTTTCCACGTCATTCCTGGTATGCACCGGCATAATCGGCCCCGGCGGCCCGCCGTAACGCCGGGTGAATTCCGCCTGGGCGTCCTGCTGCAACTGGAGATAGGTCCGGGTAAGGTCCAGAGCCCCCACCAGGTACGGGGCCAGGGGTTGGGCGTAATGCACCGGGGTCGGCCCCCGCCAGGGGTTCTGGCCGTAGGGGGTCAGGGAGATGGCCAGCCGGGGGGCATAAGGATAAGGATCCGGGGCTTCCAGGTTGAGGGCCACCTCATCCAGCCACCATTCATGCTCGGGCAGGCCCTGCTGCTCCATCTTGAATTCCAACACCCGAAGGCGCGCCGCCGCGGCAAAGGTCACATGGTCGTCGAACTTCAGGTCCGCGAGATAGAACGCCCCATTGCTGGGAGGAGCGGCCGGGATGCCGAGGTCCACCACCTGGAGGGGATGGGTGAGGGGGAAGGACCCGGACTCGAGGGCCAGGTCTGCCAAAGCTATGACCACCCGCTGCCAGGTGTTCACCTGGACCGTCACATCCTTATGGAAATAGCTGCCGTTGGCGTCCTTGACCTTGACCCTGATAGTCAGCGAACCCACCCCGCTCACCACGGGCTTGAGAAGAAAATTGACGTTGGCATGTCCGGCGGAGTTGCAGCGGGACGTGTCGATGCCGGCCCACACCCCGAACGCGGTGACATAGGGGGACAGGTCCCAGGTGATTTGCCGCTGGGTATAAAAGGTCTCCCCCAAAAGGGTCTCGGTCTCTTCCCGGGTGCCGATGGTGATGTCATTGGCGTCCACTTGGGTGGCGGAGTACCAGGCCCCCCACATGGCCTGGACGCGGTCGCCGTCTTCGATGAGGTTGTCCAGCCGCCAGAACTGGCTGAAGGGCAGGACAAAAGCCGTGGGGTCGGCAAACCGGTCCACCAGGGCGTGGATATACGTATGTTCCGAGTTCCACGGGTCCGGGTCATCCCGGCCGGAGTCGTTCAGGCTCACCAGGAGCCGCCGGGGGTGTACCGCGGGCTCGCCGCCCCAAAACGTCCAGTAATCTCCGGCCATCAGGTCGGTGTCCTCGCCGCTTTCCCAATACACCGACAGCTCGTCCTCCAAAACCACCGGGTGTTCCCGGTCCCCGCTGACGAGACCCGTGGCCTCCCAGGACAAGCCGCTGTCCCGGGACCAGCGGAAGGTGGCCGCGCCCACCTCCCCCGTGGTCTCCATCAGTACGGCAAACCGCCGCTTTTCCTGCCCGGCGTAGTCCCCCACAAGCACCAGGGTGGCGCTGCCGCTGCCGATCTTGGTGAGATTGTGCAGATGGGAGACCCCGGCTACGCCTTGCAGGGTGAAGCTGAGACGGTCCATGGACTTGAAGGGCTCAGCAATCCGGGACCAATCCAGGCCGTAGCCGAACCAGGCGGCGTCCCCGGCCGCGGGCAGCTCCGCCCGGACGTGGAGCGCCCGGCCGCGGCGGCCCGGGGCCAGTTCGCTTTGAAAGACCTGAAAGGCCGCGGCGCCGCTGGTGGCGTCGCGATACAGCAGATGCGTCCCCCGATCCCACTGCTGCCGCTCAAAATCATCGTGCATCAGGGGCGAGGGGCGGGATGCCTCCCGGGGCTCGAACGCGTCCCAGAGGAACCGGATCAGCGGGCCATAGTCCAGGCCCCGCTCCCGTCCCGCCTGGTGCAGCAGGACCATCAGGTCAAGCAGCCGGTCCACCGCGAAGTCATAGGTGTAATCATCCCGGGAACGGCAGGCGCGGCGGATGCACGGATAGTTGTTCAACGGCTCATATTTGCCGGCCGCCTCGCCGGTGGCATAGATGTAATAGAGTTGTACCGGCGTACCTTCCGGCAGCGGCGTCCCCAGGGTAATAGTGGTCGCCTCCCCCTCGTTGGCAAAAGACCCGCCTGAAAAATAGTTAGTGAGGTCCCCGCCCATGGGCTCGGCCCAGAAACCTTCC
>JBAZKX010000196.1:0-5159 GCA_041650575.1 Desulfobaccales bacterium | reverse complement strand
GCAAAAGGTGAGGTGCCCATTCCCGAGGCCGCCGCCCACCTAGGCCTGAACGAAGATGACCTGCGGCGGGAATTCGCCCCGTTGCGCCACATGGAAAAGCTCCGGGCCTGCAAAAAGGACGACCTCATCCTTCTCACCCTGTTTTGACCTCCGAGACCACCGACCTGGATTACGCGGTGCTCCGGCGGGTGGCCCGAGGGGACCAGGCCGCCCTGACGGAGCTCATCCGCCGCCATCAGCAGCGCCTCTACCAGGTGGCCTACCGCCTGCTCAAAGACCCTCTGGAGGCCGAAGACGCCCTCCAGGAGGTCTTTCTCAAGGTTTACGAGAGTGCCCACCGCTTTGAGCCCAAAGCCAAGGTCAGCACCTGGCTCCACCGCATCACCGCCAACCACTGCCTGAATCTTCTGCGCCAGCGCCACCCCCAGGATTCCCTGGACCAGGAGGATGCGCCCCAGGTGCCGGACCCCGGGGCTACGCCGCTTCAGGTCCTGGAAGAGCAGGACTTGAGCCGCCGGCTGGAGGCCTTGCTGGACGCCCTCCCCGAAAACCAGCGCCGGGCCTTGGTCCTGAAGCGCTTCGCCGGACTCTCCTACCAGGAGATCGGCGAGGAAATGGGCCTGTCCCCCCAGGCGGTGGACGGCCTCTTAAAACGGGCCCGGCAATTTTTGAAAAAGGAACTGCAGGATTACCTGGAGTAGGGGCGAGCCGGCGGCTCGCCCTGCGTTTTAGACCAGATGCGAACAAATAATCCCTGCAACATGGGATTTCAGGTGACCAGGGGTTTTACAGAAAACAGAAAACCTTTTTTACTTCCCGGTGAGTTCCTTGATCTCCTTTTTGGCGTGTTCGATTTCCTCGACCTGCTCCGCGTCCATCCTCAGCAGCATGGTCTGGAATTCGCCCACGTGGGTCTTCTCCTCCCGGGCGATATCGAGCAGAACATTTTTGATATCTTTATCCTCGGTGAGCGCCGCCATCTGCTCGTAGAGGTTGATGGCATCAAGTTCGGCGATGATGGCCGCCCGCAGAATTTCTTTATTGAGGTCCTTTTTGGCGACTTTGGTAAAATCCACCGGCATCTGTGATAACATGAAATCCTCCCTTGCCCCCGGGCGGGGGTGGTCATATCTGGTATGGTTGGTTGCAAAGTAATCATGGCTTAAGGTCGCGTCAAGGAAGGCTATCGCCGTCAGGTGGCCCCCCTGGGGGCTTGCGGCCCTAGCCGGGAGAAAAAATGCGGACGCGACGCCGGATTTTCCGGTGTCTGGTGTTTATTAAGTAAAGACTAAATTACTTCGGGAACCTGAACACCATGGAATGCCAAGAAGTGCGCGAACAACTGTCCGCCTGGCTGGACCAGGAGCTGGACGAGGCCGCCGGGGCCGCCCTGGCGGACCACCTCGAGGGCTGTGAGGCCTGTCGCCGGGAAGTGCGGCGCCTCCAGGCCTTGGACGCGGCCCTGGGGCAGTTGGCGATGCCGGCGCCTCCGGGGCTGGCCGAGAAAGTCGCCGCCCGGGTGCGGCGGCCCCAGCGCCGGCCCGCCTGGCAGTCCATGGCCCTGGCCGCCTGCCTGGTCCTGGGCATCGCCCTGGGCGGCACCATGGCCCGGGGTTTTTATACCCCGGCGGCTACCGGCGGCTCTGAATCTGAAGTGGCCAGCCTGGAGGTCTTTCAGGACTTTCCCGAGGGCTCCCTGGGCACGGTCCTGGCCTCTCATCAATCTGACGACGCCAACGGTATCTTGGAATGAAGCGAAATTGGCTGTTATACGTGGTAATCTTTTCCCTGGCGCTGAACCTGGGAACCATCGGCACCTTTGCCTACCTGCGCCACCAGGATCAACAGGAGAAGGCCTCCATGCCGCCACCGCCGCCGCCCCTGCGGTCGTTGTGGCGGGAGCTCAACCTGGATGCCTCCCAGCGCCAGACCCTTCACGGCCTGTTCCCGGAGCACCGCCGCAAGATAGACGAAATCAGGCTGAAGTTGGCCCAAAAACGCCAGGAGCTGCTTGACCTGATCAAGGACGAGGCCACCCCCATGACCGCCATCCGGGCCAAGGTCCAGGAGATCAGCGCCCTGCAAGGCAGCCTGGAAGAAGAGATGATCCGGTTCATGCTGGCCGTGAAGAAAAATCTGAATCCCCAGCAGCAGGCCGCGCTCTTGAGCAAGTTACAGACCCGCATGTGCGGCCCCGACAGCGCCTGCGGGCCCATAGGCCCCGATTTCGGGCGCCATCGCGGCCGCGGCCAGGGTCCCGGGAGAGGCCCCGGCAGCGGGCCCCCGCCTCCGGAAGGGCCAAGATAAAATAACCCGCGTGCGGCAAACCTTGAGGCACGCCAAGGAGAAGCAAGATGAAAAAGACTAAGTGGATGACAGTCGGTATAGTAGTGGCTCTGACCGTGGTTATGCTCTGGGCGGCGCCTGGCCTGGCGCAGATGCGCGGCAGAGGCCAGGGTGGCCAGGGTTGGGGCTGCGGCCAGGGACAGGGCAGTGGACCGGGAGCCGCCTCAGGCACCTGTCCCGCCATTAACCAGGGCTACCAGGATGGCCAGGGCAACCGGGTCACCAATCGCCAGACCAACATGGAGCGCCGGGGTCAAAGAGGCCCGGGCCGCAATTTTCAGCAGCCCAACACCCAGCCCCAGGCTCCGCCGGTAACTCAATAATTCATCAACCCATAACTGCCGCCGCCGCTCCCTTTTCCTTCCCCCCGGAGGGGGCGGCGGTTATTTGGTTGAGCCCAAGGTCTTATAGGATTCGCAATCAAATGGTGGCACAGGCGTCTCGCCTGTGCAGTAGCAGGCTGAAACCTGCTCTACCCAAAATAGGTCCTTGAACGCATCTCGGTCTTAGTGGAGGGCCGTGCCCTTGATGCCAAGCCCAGCTTGGGTATGCGCAGACAGAGGCCGACCTTAATCTTCCAGCCCCCAGAAACGAAAAAGGGGATGGCCCCGGAGCTACCGGCGCCATCCCCTCAATTTTTTGCCTCGCCGGCTCAGCCGCAGGAATCGCAGCCGGAAGAGCAGGAAGACGGAGTGCTGCAGGAACACCCGCCTTGGGCCTGGGTGGGCGCATCGCTGATGCCCACGACTTTGATCTTGAACTCCAGGGTCTGCCCCGCCAGGGGATGGTTGAAATCCACCACGAATTTATCCGGCTGGATGTCCAGCACCGTGCCGGACACGGGGCCGTGGGGGCTGGAGAACCGCAGTTGCTGGCCCACCTCAACCGGGTGGCCTTCCAGCATCGAGGCAGGGAAATCCCGCTTCAGGTCTTCCCGGGGTTCGCCGTAAGCCTGGTCCGGAGTGAGCACCACGTTCTTCTCTTCTTCGATGGCCATATCCATGACTGCATCATTGAAGCCCTGGATGATGCCGCCGCCTCCCACCTGAAACTCCAGGGGGCTGCGGCCTTCACTGCTGTCGAAAACCGACCCGTCTTGGAGGGTGCCGGTATAGTGCAACTGGACGAAATCGCCATTCTTAACTTTGCTCATAACTTCTCCTATTGGTTCTGGGGGCAGGCTTTGCCTGCCGAGCCAGGTACTTGATGATAATTGAAGCGGCGCCTCTCCCAGAGGTATGTCCACACGCCGGCGGGTCAAACTGGTCGGCTTTTCCCGCGCCTTTAACCGTTGCCGCAAGATGAGTCCGGCCCGGGGCGAAAAAATCGCCGCCGCCGGCTCCCGGGCAAAAACCCTGCTAAAGCTTTACCACGTTCTGGGCTTGCGGGCCTTTTTTGCCTTCCACGATCTCGAATTCGACTTCCTGGCCTTCCTCCAGGGTGCGAAAGCCTTCGCCCGTGATGTTACTGTGATGGACGAAGACGTCGGGCCCGTTTTCTTGGGAAATAAAGCCGTAGCCTTTGGAATCGCTGAACCATTTGACCTTGCCTTTTACCGGCATGAGACCTCAACCTCCAAAAATCCGGCGCCGCGGCAGGTGTCTTACCAAAAAAATAAGGAGAACGACCGTAAAGCGTTCCCCTTCTGGAAAGCTTACAGGCCTGCTTGCGCCTGGTTACTTACTTAAATTTTATAAAATTTTTCATCTTTGTCAAATAGTCAGTCAAAAAGCCGGCTGATCCTTAACCGGCGGGTGTCGCTTTATCTTCAGAAATAGCTGGCGGAAGTGCATGGGAATCGAACCCACCTACCGCCTTACTCAGACGGTTCACCGGATTTGAAGTCCGGGGGCCCCACCAGTGGACCTCGCACTTCCGCATTGAAAATCAACTACCTACAATTTTAAGTTTCATAGTCAACCCCCGCCTTCCACATGTTGGTGTTGAAGGTATGGCGCAGATCATGAAACAGGAAGTTAGCTGCTCCCGCGTTCGGGCAGGCATTGGCAAAAGCCTTCTTGAGTGGTTTCCCCCTATATGTGAAGACCCGGTTATGCTTCAGGGATCGGACCCTTCCAGCAACATTTAATATATCATAAGCCTGATCGCAAAGGAAGACAACCCGAGGCTGGGTGAGTTTACCGACGCAAATTTCAACGAAGGATAACTGAGAAAAGGTTAATAATTATTCCCTAACACATTTTGTTGATAATCGAATATTTCCGTGATTTCAACAACGCCGCCCCCGATGCCGGCTTTGGCTTTGAAGGCCAGTTCGGCCACCAGGCCGATTCTGATCGGGGGCCTTCGGTAGTAGCGTTTCCCCGGATGGCAAAGAAGTCATGCCCGGTAAAGGGCCCGAACCAAGTCAGGCCCCCTGGCTCTTCTCAGATCCGACCTTTCTGCCCCTCATAAATGAAAGCCGGGCCATTGACATCCATTATGCTAAAACTATAATGTTTATATAAAATATAATGTAGAAGCGGGACGGTGCGGTTCGCCGTTGCTTGAGGAGATAAGTTGTCTGGTTTGTCTGGCGGCCAAAAGGAATGTTAAGGATACCTGACATTATTGGTTCATTCTTGAACTTTTGACTATGGAGGCTGAAGGCCGCATTTATTTTCTGAGGGGTAAGTCATCGAAATTATTATTAAATATTACAAGAATTGGCCAAGCAAGATTTTGGAATAATTTTTGCATAATTCTGATTTACTTAACTAAAGCCTACCCTTAGACGCGAGCTGGGGGAGGAAAGCCTAGGTAATTCTCAAAAGGTGATTTGACCTTTTTGTAGCAAGGAGGCTTTTGTGATA
>JBAZKX010000195.1:0-5165 GCA_041650575.1 Desulfobaccales bacterium | reverse complement strand
CTTTGCGCTGAGCTGGAGCCCGGTGCTGGTCCTGACGGTCCTGGCGGTGGGCTTCAAACGGCCAGCCCTGGAACTCTCACTGTACGGCGTGAGCTTTACTGCAGCGCTGGCTCACCTGGTTTTTCAGACCCCGGTGACGGTGATCCTTCTGGCCGCCCTGGACGGGGTGCTCACCACCCTGCCGCTGTTGCTGGTGGTGTTGGCGGGCATCATGCTGTCCAACCTCCTGGTGGCCACCGGATCCATCCAGCGGATGGTTGACTGGCTGCGGGAAGGGCTGCGCGCCCCCCGGCACCGGCATATTTTTATCACTCTTGGGGTCTGCAACTTCCTGGAAGGCGCCAGTGTCATCGCCGAACCGTTGGTGGCCCCCATGCTGCGGGCCGCGGGGGTGAAGCCCGCGGGCGCGGCGGCCCTGTCCGTTATCGGTTATGCCGGTCTAATGAGCCTGGAGATGGCCGGGATCATCATCACCGTGCTGGCGCTGGTCACCGGGTTGCCCCTGGCGGAATTGGGAGCGGCCACGGCCTGGTTGTCGGTGCCGGCGATGCTCGCCATGGCTGCCTGGGTTCCCTGGTTCCTGCCGAAACTGGACGGCGGCTGGGGGCTATTGCCCGCGGCTCTGGGAGGCGGCCTGCTGGTGGGCCTGGCGGCCCTAGGCGCGGTCCTGACCCTGGGCGTGCCCCTGGCGGGCATGGCCGGGGGGCTGGCGCTGATGGCCGTCCTGATGCTCCTGGGCTTTAAGCGCTGGCCGGGGCTTAGCCGGCTGGGGCGCGACCTGCTGCCCTTCGCCGTGCTCCTGGTTCCCCTGCTCCTGGTGAACACCGTGCCGGGCCTCAAAGAGCTCACCAGCCGCCGCTGGGTGATCGACGTAAGCGTGGTGCCCATCCATCATAGCACCCTGACCCCCTTCTTTTCGGCTTACCTCTATCTCTTCGCGGCCTTAGGGGTCGCCCTGTGGGCGGCCCGGGACGTCTCCTGGCAACCGGTGCTGGCCAGCGGCTTTCGGCAAGGCTGGCGGGCGCTCGCAGCCATGGGCCTGTTCGGGGCCATGGGCCAGATCATCGCTTATTCGGGATACGGCGACGGCTTCGAGCGCCTCACCCAGGCCCACAACATCCCCTGGGTGCTGGCCATGGGCTTAAAGACCTATACCGGCAGCCTGTATCCCATGTTTGTGCCGCTGTTGGGGTGGGTCGGCACCTTTTTGACCGGCTACGGGGTGGCTTCCCTCATGTTGTTCGGGGAGTTGCAGGTACACGCGGCCGCGTTGTTGCACGTGTCCGCGGTGTGGCTGGCCGCGGGCCTGGCGGTGGGGTCCTCCCTGGGGTCCATCTCCTCCCCCTTCAAGATCGCCATTGCCACGCCCATGTGCGGCGCCCTGGGGCAGGAAGGTCGTATCCTCAGCCGCACCATCCCCCTGGGCCTGGCCGCCTCGCTCTTTATCGGGGTGATTCTGTGGCTCCTATAAAAATCTTGTCTCGGCCGAGCGAGTCAATATACCATGAGCTTGATCGCACCAGCGGCGGCGCAGCCCGCGCCCGGGAGGAAAAATGGATCTGAGCGTCTTTGCCGACATGGAAGCCCCTGAGTTACGGGAATATATCCAGTTTTTGCTCTGGCACTACCGGGTGATGGACTCCTTCTGGTATCTCGCGGTCGCCGAGCGCTTTGATGAGGCCACCGCGGATCGTTTGAACGAAAAGGTCTGGGGCGCCATCCCGGCCATGGGGGCCCGGGACCTGGTGAAGCGCTTCAAGATTAGCGAACGGGGCCTGGAGGGTTTTGTCAAGGCCCAACGTTATTGGCCCTGGCAAGCGCTGGTGGGTTATCAGGTGGAGCAGACTTCCGAGGCGGTTATCATCACCGTGCCCTCCTGTCCCACCCAGACCGCCCGGCTGAGGCGGGGGCTTCAGGAGTATCGCTGCAAGGAGATGCACCGGGCCGAATTTGACAGCTTCGCCCGGCAAATCGATCCCCGCATCCGGACGGAATGCCTCTTTGCCCCGCCGGACCCCCATCCGCCGGAGCTGTTCTGCAAGTGGCGGTTCACGCTCGCCGACGGGCCGGAAGAGTGATTGAAGCGTTTCCCCACCAAAAGGGGCGGCCCCGCAGGTCCGCCCCGACAGTCCGGGATATTATGGCTGCATTACTTCTTAACGGCTTTAGACCCCTCGAATAACTTAAGATATTTGCCGTAGCCTGCCTTTTCCAGGTCTTCCTTGGGGATAAACCGCAGGGCCGCGGAGTTCATGCAATACCTGAGACCCGTGGGCGGCGGTCCGTCCTTAAAGACGTGTCCCAGGTGGGAATCGCCGTATTTGCTCCTGACTTCGGTGCGCACCGTGAACAGGTGACGATCCTCTTTTTCGACGATGTCGCCCGGTTCCAGGGGTTTGGTGAAACTCGGCCAGCCGGTGCCGGAATCGTACTTGTCCAGAGAACTGAACAGCGGCTCGCCCGAGACGATATCCACGTAGATGCCTTCCCTTTTGTTATCCGCGTATTCGTTCTGAAAGGGCGGCTCCGTGCCTTCCTGCTGGGTCACCTTGTATTGCAAAGGCGTCAATTTCCGGCGCAGGTCCGCATCGCTGGGCTTGGTATATTTCGGGTCGCCGGGGGGATCGGCCGCGGCGTGGCCCGCGCCCCAGGCCTTCTGGAGAAACTGGTCCCGGCCGGAGTTCCACCGGTAGTATTTATAACGGACGGGGTTCTTTTGGGAATAATCCTGGTGATAGTCCTCCGCGGGGTAGAAGTTGGTGAGCGGCAAGATATCCGTCACAATGGGTTTGCTGAAATGGCCGGATTTCGCCAAGGCCTGCTTGGATGCCTCGGCCAGGCGCTTTTGTTCCTGGTCGCGATAAAAAATGACGCTGCGATATTGCGGGCCTCGATCCACGAATTGCCCCCCCCGGTCGGTGGGGTCCACGTGCCGCCAGAAGTAGTCCAGGAGTTGCTGGTAAGAGACTTTGGCCGGATCATAGGTCACCCGCACCGCCTCCACAAAGCCCTTATCGGCGTAATTTTCATAGGTGGGATTTTCCCCGCGGCCGCCGCTATACCCGGAGATCACTTGGACGACGCCGGGGAGTTTTTCAAAATCCGCTTGCACACACCAAAAACAGCCGCCCGCCAGGACCGCGGTCGGCAAGTTGTTTCCCGCTGCGACCATAGTAGCACTCCGTTTCTCATTCGGGAGGTTTTTGGCAAACCCCGCGGCCAAGAAGCCGGCGGTTACCAGCAATATGAGGATAAATAGAGTTTTCATAGTTATGACCCCAGATCACGAACGAAGGATTATTATATATATAATTATGTTAAAGCGGATTTGGCTAAAATCAAGGGATAGGCGAGGGAGATGGGAGGAAGGCCGCGCCGGCGCCTGCCGGCCTGCCGGCCTCAGGCTACGCTTTCAGCGGTTGGCGGCCCTCAGAGGAGGTTGAACTACCCGTGGATACTCGATGGAGAAGCCACTAGTACCTGGCCAGCCATTGCCATTTATCGATCACGACCCCGTTAAAAAATACTACCTGGAGATTGTCCACATAATTTCCCACTGCCAAAAATGGGGTCTCAGCATAGGTATAATTATAGATGTTCGTGCCGTTACTGAGTTTTCTTTCCGATAAGGGCGGTCCCAACATGGCGACCACCTCACTGGGGGTGGTCTTGCCAACCTCGATGTTTTCTATGGCCGCGGTATTATATCGGCGACCGGCAGTCGCGGAGCACCCCAGGAACAAACCCGCTAACGCGATGATTAACAGACGCTTGGCCATAACCTCCTCCTCAATAAGCTGGCTGATTTTTTGTTATATTCTTAACCATTCTTGGAGCAAAAACAAGGATTAACCTTGGCGAGGCGCAAGCTTAGGCCTTATCCAGGCACGCCAGAATCCGTTCCCAAAGGCGATCCCGCCCTTCCCGGTTAAGGGACGAAAACCAAATGACATCGCCGGCCGCGACGCCGAAGGAGGCTAGGGCGCCGGTAAAAAGCTGCAATTGGCGGTGGCGTTCGGCCGGCTTCAGCTTATCGGCCTTGGTCAGGACCGGGATCACCCGGCGCCCCTGGGCCTGGAGGAATTCCCACAGGAAAAGTTCCTCGGGGGCGGGCTGGCGGCGGCCGTCCTGGAGAAAGACCACTGCGGCCAGGTTGGGGCGCTGCCCCAGGTAGTCGAGGGCCAGGCGGCCCCAGGCGGCCTGGAGTTCCCGGGAGACCGCGGCGTAGCCGAAACCGGGCAGGTCCACGAAATACCAGCGCTGGTTGATGAGAAAAAAATTGAGGGCCCGGGTGCAGCCGGGCTTGGAACTGGTGCGCACCAGTTTCTTGCGCCCCAGCAGGGTATTGATCAGGGAGGACTTCCCCACGTTGGAGCGCCCCAGAAAGGCCACCTCGGGCAACGCGCCCGGGGGGCATTGTTCCGGGGCGTGGACGCTAAGGCTGAATTCGGCGGAGAGGATCTTCGGGCTGGTCATGAGCTCTGGTGATTATAGCCCGATTTTTCTCATAATTCCAGAAATGGATCATCCGGGCGGGCCGGGGAAAGAGGCCGCGGCCATCCATCCTTACCCCATAAGGGTTGACGGGCCTTGCTTCTCCGGGTTAAGGTAACAGCATGAATGGGGAGGAAAAAAGGGCCCTGGCCTGGGGTCTGTGGTTCCATTTCTGGTTGGTGCTGCTCACCCTGTGGGCCGGAATGCTGGTCATTTTCTGGTCCTATATCGGCAAAGACAGTCCCATGATTCACCGCGCTTGCCAGTGGTGGGGCCGGAACCTCCTGAGGATCGCTCACATTCCGGTCCGGGTGGAAGGCCTGGAGCATCTGTCGCCCGGTCAGGCCTATGTCTTTGCCGCCAATCACCGCTCCAATTTTGACATCTTTGCACTGATCGCGTTCCTGCCGGGCCGGTTTCTTTGGGTCGCCAAGAAAGCGCTCTTCAAGGTCCCTGTGTTAGGTCAGGCCTTGAGCCGCATGGGCTCCATCTCGGTGGACCGGGAAAACCTGCGCTCGGCTGTGCAAAGTCTCGACCGGGCCACAGCGGTGGTCAAGAGCGGCGTGTCCATGATCATCTTTCCCGAAGGGACCCGGGCGCCGTCCCGGGAACTCCTGCCCTTTAAGAAAGGGGTCTTCATCATGGCCCTGAAGGCAGGACAGCCCATCGTC